>USNC01000001.1 GCA_900555915.1 uncultured Porphyromonadaceae bacterium
GAGATCGCTCAGTGTCTCGTGGGCTCGGAGATGTGTATAAGAGACAGCTCCAAAGGCTCTCCAAAAAAAATCCACCCCGCCCTATATAATAAGATTGTCCCCGTGAGTGTTATATCATATATCTCCCTCCCTCAATCTGCATAATATGAAAATCCTAATTCTCGGAGCCGGAAAGATGGGCTCCTTCTTCTGCGATCTCCTCAGTTTCCGACATGAGGTCGCCATATACGACCACGATCCAAAGCGTCTGAGGTTCTGCTACAATGTGCGGCGTTTCATGACCCCGGAGGAAGCACTAACGTTCGCTCCCGATCTTGTTATAAACGCTGCCACAGTGAGATACACCAAGGAGGCTTTCGACCGCGTGCTCCCCTTTATACCCGACTCCTGCATCCTCTCCGACATTGCAAGCGTCAAGACCGGACTCCCCGAGTATTATGCGGAGAAAGGCCGGCGGTTCGTATCCACCCACCCCATGTTCGGCCCCACTTTCGCCTCCCTGAGCAATCTCGCAAATGAGAACGCCATAATCATAAAGGAAGGCGATGAGGAGGGAAAGGCCTTTTTTCGAAATCTTTACAATAAACTCGGCCTCCACATCGAGGAATATACATTTCAGGAGCACGACGAGACCATAGCCTACTCCCTCTCCATACCATTCACATCCACATTGGTCTTCGGCAGCGTAATGAAGCATCAGGACGCCCCCGGCACCACCTTCAAGCGCCACATGGCCATAGCCCGCGGTCTCATGGGCGAGGACGACTATCTCCTCACCGAGATCCTCTTCAATCCCCACACCTCCGCTCAGATAGATCAGATCCGCAGCAACCTCCAGCGGCTAAGAGACATCATCGACCGCCGTGACTCCGCCGGCATGAAGCAGTTTCTCGACCAAGTACGCCAAAACCTGAAATAACCCCGCCAAACCACCATACAAAATTCCACATTCAACATTCAACATTCAACATTAAACATTAAATAATGTCTCTGCACAAGATACGCAACGGGGAAGCCTTGGGGCTCGCTGACCAACTGAAACTTACGGCTCAGCTGTCGTGGCCGGCAATGGTGGCCCAGCTTTCCTCGATGATGATGCAATATATCGATGCCGCCATGGTAGGGCATCTCGGGGCCGATGACTCGGCCTCGGTCGGCCTCGTGTCCACATCGCTGTGGCTTTTCTGGGGGCTTTGTTCGGCTGCCACCATGGGATTCTCCGTGCAGGTGGCCCACAGCATAGGCGCATCCGATTTCCGGCGTGCCAGAAGAATACTCCGTCAGGGCATATCGTCGTGTTTCATATTCTCGCTTTTCATAGCTGCCATCGGCGCCGCGATAGCGTTCCCGCTCCCTCATTGGCTCGGAGGCGAACAGCAGATATGCCACGGAGCCTCGGTCTATTTCCTGGTCTTTGTCCTCGCGCTCCCGCTATTCACCATGAATTATCTGGCGGGAGGCATGCTGCGGTGCAGCGGCAACATGAAAGTGCCCGGCGCTCTCAATGTCATGATGTGCGTGCTCGATGTGATATTCAACTTCTTCCTCATATTCCCCACACGTGAGGTGGTGGCGGGTGGTGTGCCGCTCGTAATCCCGGGTTGCGGACTCGGTGTGCTGGGCGCGGCCATAGGCACTGCCGCGGCCGAGATTATCACGGCTGCAGCCATGATGTGGTATCTATGCACCCGTCAGGAAGGAATGAGGATAGCGGAGGAGAAAGGTAGTTTCCGCCCGCAGCGCGAGGTGATACGCAACGCCGTGAAGGTGTCGGCGCCCATGACTCTCGAACATGCCGTGATATGCGGTGCCCAGATTGCGATTACCGTGATCGTCGCCCCGCTCGGCGTCATGGCCATTGCGGCCAATGCCTTTGCCGTCACGGCGGAAAGCCTGTGCTACATGCCCGGCTATGGACTCTCGGAGGCCGCCACTACTCTCGTGGGCCAGAGCTATGGTGCCCGCCGCAAGGATCTTGCACGAAGGTTTGGCAATATCACGGTTTTCACCGGTATGGCCACTATGGGTGTCATGGGTGTGGTGCTCTATCTGTTCGCGCCTGAAGTGATGGAACTTATGACGCCGGTGCGCGGCATCATCGACCTCGGCGCTGAAGCTCTTCGCATCGAGGCTTTCGCCGAACCTATGTTCGCGGCTTCTATCGTGGCCTACGGTGTCATGATAGGTGTCGGCGACACTGTGGTCCCGGCTGTCATGAACTTCAGCAGCATCTGGCTCGTCAGGGTCACTCTCGCCGCATGGCTCGCTCCCTCGATGGGGCTGGCCGGTGTGTGGCTCGCGATGTGCATCGAGCTCTGCTTCCGCGGCGCGATCTTCCTGTGGCGCCTTTTCTCCGGCGCCTGGCTGCGCAGCGGCCTCGCCAAGAATGAAAATCAAGAATTGAAAGAGAATTTAGGTGCCGATCATCTAAATTAGTCCAATTAATCCAATTGGTCAAATTAGTCCAATTAGCCCAATTAGTCAAATTATTACTATAACTATGATAGGAATCACCGGCGGTATAGGCAGCGGAAAATCCGTAGTAAGCCGCATACTTCGCCTCCGAGGTCTGCCCGTATATGACTGCGACCTCGAGGCCAAGAGAATAATGGACTCCTCCGGGGAGGTGCTCCGCGCTCTCAACGGGCGTTTCGGCGATGAGGTCTGCCCTCCCGGCGGACCCATCTGTCGCCCTGAACTCGCCCGCCACGTTTTCGGCGACGATGAAGTGCGCCTCTGGCTCAACTCCCTTGTGCATCGCCTCGTCCGCGACGACGTCGCCGCATGGAGCCGGCGCATTCAGGCCGCAGGTTGCCGGCAATGCTTTGTGGAGTCGGCCATACTCGCCTCTTCCGGTCTCGCGGCCATGTGCGATGAGGTCTGGCTTGTCACGGCGCCGGAGCCGGAGCGTGTAGCCCGCGTGGCGGCACGCGACGCCGCCGATCCGGACCACATCAGAAAGCGCATCATTGCCCAGAAGCAGGAGGAAGACCTTCTCCGCGCGTCCGGCATCCGAATTGTGGCTGTCGACAATTCAGCCCCGAGTTCCCTGCTCTGTCAACTCCCGCACCCATAAATTCCAAATACGGCGCGATGTGCCGTAAGTATAGCCATGAATCAGCATTCTTTATTATTTCGACTCAATATCGCCGTTGTTGTGGCGCTTTTCAGTCTCGTTTTCTGCGCTTGTGGTGATGAGTCCGGTTCTTTGTCCCCTTCAGTAGATCCGAAGCCCGGCATTTACAGGATTGATTCCATCAGGTTGAATACCGACATCTACAGGCAACACTCCGACGCGCCATTGAAAATACTCGCCATCGGCAACAGTTTCACCGAAAACGCCTCGACTTATATCCCCTGGCTGACTGATCGGATTGTCTCCGATTCCGTCTGTTTCGCACGGCTCACCCGCAGCGGCTGCTCTCTCAGCCAGCATTGGACGAGCCACGTCACCGGTTCGCCCGACTACAACCTCAACTATACTGTCGGCGACAAGTGGCAGCTTTCCGAGATCAAGACCATCGACGGCGCTCTCGACATCCTCGATTGGGACATCATTGTGATCCAGCAGGCCTCCGGCGAATCGGGCCGGTATGTCACGTATCAGCCCTATCTCGACAATCTCCTGCTGTTGTTTCGCGAGACAAACCCCTCCGCCCGACTCGTCTGGCACTGCACCTGGCCATACCGCGACGGCACGACACATCCCTATTTCAAGGACTATGGCAACGACCCGCTCACCATGTACCGCGGCATCCTCGACGCCTGCGGCCGGATTGCGGACTCTTTCGACATCGTGATCCCCTCCGCAACTCTTATCTGGGAGATGCGCAAGGCATACCCTGAGGTCGAAAACCAGTTCTCTGCCGACGGATACCACATCAGCGACCCTCTCGCCCTCTTCGCCCTGTCCTCATTATGGTATGAGTATCTGATCGCTCCGGCCACAGGCACTTCCTGCATTCTCGCCGGAGCATACCCGCCCGGCGTGGATCCCGATGCTTTCGCCCGCGCCCTCGACATAATCCGTTCCCTCCTCCCGTCCGGCGACCCCGGCGACCCCGACAGCGTCCCCATGCTCCCGGCCTGATCCCGCCAAGCCCCTAAAGTCCTAAAGCCCTTAAAGCCCTTAAAGTCCTAAAGTCCCTAAGTGCTTAAAGCCCTCTGCGAAGCCAAGCAAAGCCGAATTGCCGTCAGAATCTTGATTTTCCCAATTATTTTTGCTAACTTTGCAAATCAACCCGTAATGCATACAAAACCTAATAACTAATCATATCAATGGAACAAGTATTCTCGTATATCATCGGGCTTGGAGCAGCCGTGATGATGCCGGTCATCTTCACTGTGCTCGGTGTCTGCATCGGTATCAAGCTCGGCGATGCGCTCAAAAGCGGTCTGAAAGTGGGTGTCGGATTCATCGGCCTCTCCATAGTCACCGCGCTGCTGACCTCGGCGCTCGGTCCGGCTCTCCAGACCGTTGTGGAAATCTACGACCTCCAGCTGAAGGTCTTCGACATGGGCTGGCCTGCCGCAGCAGCTGTGGCCTACAACACCGCCGTAGGTGCCTTCATCATCCCGGTATGCCTCGGCGTAAACCTGCTCATGCTTCTCACCAAGACTGCCCGCACTGTCAATATCGACCTCTGGAACTACTGGCACTTCGCATTCATCGGAGCGGTGGTATATTTCGCCAGCGGTTCGCTCGCTTGGGGCTTCTTCGCCGCTATCGTGTGCTACGTAATTACGCTCGTGCTCGCCGATATGACCGCCTACAAGTTTCAGAACTTCTATAAGGATATGGAAGGAATATCGATCCCGCAGCCTTTCTGCGCCGGTTTCGCTCCTTTCGCCTGGATCATCAACAAGGGGCTCGACAAGATCCCGGGACTCAATAAGATAGAGATCGACGCCGAAGGCATGAAGAAGAAATTCGGTCTTCTCGGCGAACCGCTCTTCCTCGGCGTGGTTGTCGGTATAGGCATAGGATGTCTCGCCTGCGATTCCTGGAATGAGATTGTCGACAAGATTCCCGCCATTCTCGGTCTCGGCATAAAGATGGGCGCCGTGATGGAACTCATCCCGCGCGTCACCGTCCTCTTCATCGAAGGTCTGAAACCGATCTCCGACGCTACCCGCAGCCTAATCGCACGCAAGTTCAAAGGCGCCGACGGACTCAGCATCGGCATGTCGCCGGCCCTTGTCATCGGTCATCCCACTACTCTCGTGGTCTCCCTTCTCCTTATCCCCGTAACTCTGCTTCTCGCAGTGGTGCTTCCCGGCAATGAGTTCCTGCCGCTCGCGTCGCTCGCCGGCATGTTCTATCTCTTCCCCCTCGTGCTCCCCTTCACAAAAGGAAATGTGCTCAAGACTTTCATCATAGGTCTGGTCATAATAGTAGCCGGACTATACTTTGTCACAAGTATGGCTTCCGATTTCACACTCGCGGCAAGCGATGTGTATGCCGCCACCGGTGATGCCGCAGTGGCCATACCCGCCGGATTCGAGGGCGGCTCGCTCGACTTCGCCTCATCCCCCCTCGCGTGGGCAATATATCAGTGTTCGGTACACCTCAAATATATCGGCGCAGGCATACTTGTGATCCTATGCTGCGGCATGATGTGGTGGAACCGCGTCCACATCGCCCGCAACCAGCGCGACATGATCCGCGACAACTCCGACAACCTCGAGGAAAACATCTGATTCCGATTAGCCAGATTGGTCCAATTAGTCCAATTGGTCGAATTAGTCCAATTGGCTCCATTAGCTTTATAAAAAAATAATGATATGAAAAAATTACTTTTGAGCATCGTGGCGCTCGCTGCAGCTGCCTCGATGTCGGCTCAGACCGACTACACTATCCAGCGTGCCTGCCACCCTGACGACGTGAAACACTACGACACAACCCAGCTTCGCGACCGCTTCTGCATGGAGAAGGTGATGGAGGAAAACAAGATCAACCTCACTTACTCAATGTATGAACGCCTCATCTTCGGCGGTGTGGTGCCCGTAGGCAAGACTATCGCTCTCGAGACCATCGACCCCCTGAAGGCTGAATACTTCCTCGAGCGCCGCGAACTTGGCGTCATCAACGTAGGTGGCGACGGTATTGTAACCGTCGACGGAAAAGACTACGAACTCCACTTCAAGGACGCTCTCTACGTAGGCTGCGGCAACAAGAACGTGACTTTCCGAAGCAAGGACAGCGCGAATCCCGCACGCTTTTATCTCAACTCCACTCCTGCCTACAAGCAGTACAAGACCCAGCTTATCACAATCGACGGCCGCAAGGGCTCCATCAAGGCCAACCGTCTCCACTTCGGCTCGCTTGAGGAGAGCAACGACCGCTACATCAACCAGCTCATCACCAACAATGTGCTTGAGGAAGGCCCCTGCCAGCTTCAGATGGGTCTCACCGAACTCCTCCCCGGCAGCGTCTGGAACACTATGCCGGCCCACACCCACGACCGCCGCTGTGAGAACTACTTCTATTTCAACCTCACTCCCGGCAACGCCATCTGCCACCTAATGGGCGAACCGCAGGAAAACCGCGTGGTATGGCTCCACAACGAGCAGGCCATCATGTCGCCCGAATGGAGCATCCACGCCGCCGCCGGCACTTCCAACTACATGTTCATCTGGGGCATGGGAGGCGAAAACCTCAACTACAACGACAAGGACGAGATCAAATACCTCGACATGAAGTAAGACGAAGTCCCGCAAATACGAAACATTTAAGCGAAGGGATGGACGCAACTGCATAGCGTCCATCCCTTCATTCATGCATATTCCAGTGTATCCCCGCGCCTCCGGACTGTAGTCATCTGAACCCGATTCTACCGCTCGTCGCCGCCCGCTCCAATTCGGGAATGTCGCTGTGGATGATGCGCAGCAGCGCTTCTCCCTCTGCTCCCTGGCGCTCGCATCTCACGGCGTGGCGCACTATGCTGCGCTGAAGCAGATTCATCACTTCGCGGGCGTTGCCGAAATTGCGGTCGCGGTGAAGATAAATTTGTCCGATGATGGAGCGGAGTTTCCTCCATCCGCCCGGCGTGATAGAGAATCCATACCCTTTTATTTTGCGCCGCGCTATCTCGATGAGTTCCTCCAGCGTGTAGTCGGGAAAGGTAAGGATATTTACAAACCTCGATTTTATGCCCGGATTGAGGGCGTGGAGGCGTTCAAGCGACTTGTCGTTGGCATATAGAGCAAGAACAACGGCGATGTCGCGGTTTCCCTCCTCTGCGAGAATCTGAAGTAGCAGTTGGATGGCTCCCCGCCCCGGATCGTGAGGATGCGGACTGCTGATCAGTAGTCCCGCCTCATCGATGAAGAGACACCCTCCCTGGGCCAGTTTCAGGCATTGACGCATTCGCTTTTCCTCTACACCAAACTGCTGTCCGATGAATGTGCCGCGCGAGGCCACCACCGTATGGCCGCGGCTGAGTACGCCGGCCTGGTGCAGCAGGCTGCCGTAGATGCGGCACATTGTGGTCTTGCCAGTGCCGGGATTGCCGGTGATGATAGTGTGAAGATTGAGCGACAGTGGGTTGTGGCCGGGAAATGTTTCCCTTGCACGCTTCGCAAACCGTGCGTAGGCAACGGTCTCGGCCATGGCTCGCTTCAATTGCACAAGTCCTACCATATGGTCAAGGAAAGCCTGAGGGTCTACAAGAGACTCCAGTATCTCTACAGCCGGCATGTCTTCCTCTTTTCTCACTGTCATGCGTTCTCCGGTCGCACTATTCACCACCTCTTCCTCACTCTTGAAATCGGGGTCTTCAAGCGCGAAGAATTCGTTAAGTTCCCGCTCGGTGAAATACTCATTCCGTGTCTCCGACACTATGGTGATTCCGGAACTCGTCTGTTTTACGTCCGCCTTCGGCGCAGCATTAGCTGGATTCTCGTATTGCGGACGCTTTGTCCGATGCTCTCTAAAAGGTTCGAAATAATCATGCAGTTCCTTCTCCCCGTGGCATGCGTCGGCGAATCGGGCGAGCAGGCGCTCGCCCTCGCTGTTGTGGTTGGCAGTGGGTATCTGCCGGTTGATATCCTTAATGTCGTGGATGAGCACTCCGTCGAGCCCGTCATAGACTTCAATGTAGTCATCGTGGTTGATTACAAAACTGTTGCTGACCACTATGCTCAGAGCCGCCTCCACTCCTTCGCTTCCCATGAGAGGCAACATTCTCATGAAGCCGTCGGTGAGGGCCTTTATTCGTGCGAACGGACTCACCCGGTGGCTGCTTTCCGTAAACCACATGGCCACTTCATCGTTGAATTTCTCTTCATCCGCAAGTTCGGCCGAATATCCTGCATTGTCAATCAGCATGAAGGCCACTTCTCTACAGGAGTAATAGAAATACACTTCCTGCGTTTTTTCCCCTATCTCTGTAGCGCTGAATCGTGCGCTGTATGTGTCGGGATCGTCGGCAAGCGTGCGGAGCAATGCGTGCAGGTCCTCCTCGCGGCTGCTTTTCGTGGCAAGTGCCTTGAATCGTGAAATAAATCTCATGGCTGTAAAGTGATTTTAGCAGTGGCCGGATTGTGAGATGACGTGACCGTGATGGGCGGACGGCATTTATTTGCCGGTGGAGATGTTCTTGAATTTATTCCATGGAGTTTTATTGAGGCCGCACCCTTCCGGAACATATAGAATGCCCTTCTCATAAGTGCTGGCATCGAATGTGTCCTCATTTATTGCGGGGGCTGTTTTGCCGGTGAGACGTATGGTGTCGAGATGTTCGCATTGGTGGAAAGCCCTGCTTCCTATAGTAGCCATGTTTGTGCCGATGGTCACTGATGTACACTGGCAGTTGACAAACGCCCGGTCGGCTATTGTCGTGATCTTATATATTTTCCCGTATTCATCTATTTCCGCCGGTATGTTGATCTGCGTGTATATATTCCCGTCGCTGACCGAGTAGCCCGCTACGGTACCCTGCATGCTGTCTTGGTCGTATGTATATACGACACCGTCATGGGTTGCTCGCAAGACTATCAGCTCCTCGCCAGCACAGCCGGCGAGAACGAACGGAATTATTATGGCGATTATGGTTGCGATGGAGAGATAGGGCAGTCGGTTGGTTTTCATATTAATCTGTTGTTTTTGTCGTTGATGTAGTAATATTGTCTTGTATGTAATAATCCAGTCTTATTTATCAAGGTGCGGGATGCGGTGGCCTGTAGCCAAGCGTAAGTCAGCAGAGCATGTCGTTGGCGACTTTGTCGAGGTAATCCCTATAGAATTCAATTTTCTGAAATTCTACTTTCACCTTGCTGTCGCAGGTCGTAAGCTTTATTGTCTGCTTTGTAGCCACAGTTCTGGCGGCGAGAAATTCACAGGTGGTTGACCAATCGGCATGGTCGGCATATAGTTCGCCGGTGCTGACGAATCGGCCGGCCCGCAGATGGAAGAACACATCGTCAGCACCTCGTATTCTCAATACGGGCAGAAACGATTCATCCTGCAGTTTGCCGCAGTCGTCGCGCAGTGTAGTGTGCAGTATGCCGTAGGATATGCCTCCGGGTGCCACATGAATCAGTCTCGACCAGAACCGTTTGTTGAATTCGATCGTCAGCAGTTGTCTATCGCCTGTCGGTCTGTTTCTGCGTATGGTGGGCTCAGCCTCAGGCGCGGAAGCTCCGAACATGGCGGAATTGAAGATTCGGTCGCCGAATATCTCAGGAATGGCGCGTGCCCGCAGCTCCGTCTCGCATCCGTCGGCTCGGAATAGAATGCGCTCTTCTTCCACCGAGACTTCGGCGGAAATCAACCGGTGGCGGTCGCTCAGGTGCAGAAACCGCCCCCGGCAGAACATGCCGTCAAGACAGAACACCCAGTTCCCGATACCGTCTACCTTGACCGCAGGTATGTCGATGCGGTCTTCTTCATCCTCATACCGGCACACCACGAAATGCACCTGCATCTCATCCACACACAGCGCCTCCGCCAGAAACTCCCGTGAAAACGCCATCCGAACCCTCCCGGCGGCTCTGCCTCCGGTTTCTTTAAGCATGTCGCTCATCTTCTATGATATCTTTGATTCTGACACACAGGTCTTTCCTTTTGACGAATATCATATGGAGCAGATACATGAGAGCTCTGAATGATGTAGCGTAGTCGTTGCGTGTGATATATTCGCGGTTGTCGTCAGTATTGTCGGAGAGTCTCCATGGGCATTTGCCGGGAAGATGCCATGGTTTGCCACCCTCCGGATGTATCGCTTTGTTTCTTATCTGGATCAGTACGCGGGTGGCATTTTCAATATAGGGACTGCTCCGGTCGATTATGTCATAATCTTTTATAAGTTCCTGAACTCTGTCATTTATTGGTTTGGTGGTTTCTTCCTGATTGTTGTGTACGAGCCATTCCCTGCCGATAATCTCAAACACGGTCTCAAGAGATACATAGGATAGCCGCATCTTTTCCTGATCGGTCTTGTCTGATTCAAGGAAAAGACTGCACGCGATTGTCACCTGGTCTGCAATATTGTCGTAGAAATCTTTTAGGTGTTCTTCTTCCTGCCCGCACTGGTCGATTCTATCATCGCATACTTTGATGATTTTGTGTGCCATGCGGTGGATGTCTTTTAACCAGGATGTTGACAACCCCTTTGCTATTTCCGTTATGAGATTGTTAAGATTCTCTATCCGCTCCGATTCTTTCAGAGGATAAGTTGGGGATTCCTTTATGAATATATCCTGCGCACCGATCTGAAGCGACCGCTTGATGTTCCATGATTTATTGGAGGAGGTGAACACGATTACCCGTTGTCCCGGATTCCCTCCATCTTCTTCATCAAGCAGATGCCGCAACATGACTATTCCCGAAAGCCTGTCGGTGTCCTGGTGCTGTTCGCTTGATCCCGCCAGGCGCATGTCGAGTAAGACAAGGTCGTATTCGTCGAGAATCTTTTTCCGGTAGTCAGCGATCCCTTTGATTCCGACTCTTGCGGCATGCCCGGCTGAGACCGTTATGTCAAGACTGTCTTTTCCCCACACGTCGAGGCTGAGGCCTTGATTCGGATCAGCTGTTTGTGGGAGACACAACAAATCCCTCACTACGCCGGCCCAGTAATCGTCCTGATCATCGATGAGAAGCATCTTGCATTGCCTGTTGATTTTAAGACGCTTTATGCCGGATTTATCTCTGCTCTCTGGCGGTGTCAATGTCTTTTTTAGATCCTCTTCAGTCATACCGCTTGTCAGAAGATAGCACAGATAGGTAAAATCAGAGGTCTTAGGCATTCCTGCTTTATGCGGATGGAGGAGTCTGTCGATATTGAAGGCAGCCCATTCATTGGCGATGGAGTGGGAGCCTTGCTCGCTGCACACCTTTATGTGTGGCAGGAATTTTTTACAATAGTCATTGATGGTGATTGCCTTCATGCCCCGGGTCTCGATCTCGTCAGGATGCTCGACGACTTTGACTTCCGGTGTCAGAAGTATTTCTATGTAGGGCATGGGATTACTCAAGAGGTCAGCCAGATTGCCTCCTCCCGATATGGCAATGGGATTAAGAGCCTTCGACCCGATGAAGGGAAGCGAAAGCCTTATCGACACGAGGATCTTGTAAAGAAATGTCCATTCTTTATAGTCAAACACGAGTACTGTGTCCGGCATGATGTCGTCTGCTGACATCAAAGTCTCTATAACTGGCTGTGCGTCATACAGAAATTCGGAATCGGCGATTCTGATAAACTTTGTTCCCATTAGTTTGCTTTTGATAGTTGATTGAGATCCAGTTCGCCCCGGTCGAATGCTGAATTCACGAATGTCTCCAGCGCGGCATATAGCGGGTCGCGTGGCATCATTATAAAATTGTAGTCTGGATGAAAATCCGCGAGGTGTGGGATTGATCCGCTGAACGCTATAAGTTCACAACGTTTTCCACTCGCTTTTAGTATGTCGCGAAACGCTTTCCCTCTCCCGCCGAACGATGAGTTATGATAGATTATGGCATCGTAGGAGTCAAGTTCTTCCTTGATTGCTTCATCATTCTTCTTGCCGTTGGAGAAGCACGACGGGAAAAACTCTCCGGTCATTTCCAGATTATCTCCATGGCGAGCCTGAAGCCTGCGTATGATTTCTGCTGGTTCTGTCCCGTTTTCATATAGTTTGTCGTCTATAATGCATATTCTCATAGTCTTATGTCTTATAGTGTTGATTTGATTTTAATTATATATTTGAATCCCGTTCCCTCCTTGGGCCAGTAGATATCTTCATTTCGGTCAGATACTTCAATTTCTCCCAAAATATCCGCATGCTCGATTTTCCATTCTCCTCGCTCGTTGCGGTAGCGTTCCTCCACGGCGAAGTCACAAAGTCCCCAGAGCGCTTTTATCATCTCTATGCTTCCTCCCTGCTTTGTGTCAATGCCTTTGCTGAATTTCTTAACGTTGCCGGATTTGCTCTTTGGGTTTGGATTGACGATATCTATCAGCAACTCTGATTCCATGATTCCGCCATCTCCTTTATTAGGATAGCGCGCATATAGCTTAAGTTCCGGCTCCATGCATCCTTGGGTGTGCTTCTTTGTTTCGCCTTCCATGATTGATAGGGCTTTTTGTATGGAGGGCAGAAACGTGCGGTAAACCCCGTCATAAATATTGCATACGCAGTCATGCTTGATATTGATGCGGAGATGTGTCGGCTCAGTCATGTCGAAAAGCATCCCCGGGCTGTTGACGGATATGAGGCGGTTGAAATCGCAGGCTGTCTGAAACGCATCGGTAAGGTTTTCATATTGACCATACGATTGGCGCTTCACTTCTTTCCCCTTTTCATTCTTGTATGAATATGACTCGGAAAAACAGTAGTCATAAAGTGTTTTCCCGAAGTCGTAGGGGATGGCAGGGTTGTCGAGCATTTCCGGTTTGAGCAATTGCTGGCGCACCTTTTCTACAATGTCTCCCGGTGTATTTGTGCCGGACAAGTGGCCGGTGCTGTGGGTCAATGATTTGCCGTAGGTGTCTGTGCGTAGATATTTCAGTATCTCATATACTTTGGTGGTGTCATGCTCCGACAGCTTTTTTCTGATGTCGATATTCTCCCATTCCTTCATGTGCCTGTCATGGCTTTTGAACCGGCTTCCTTCGTTTTTCTTTTTGCGTGAGATCGACTCTTCGAGACTTGACACTAATCTCGAGAGCGTACCGTATTTATTCCCTATGATGCCGTTGAGTTTGGTCAGTGACTTTTCCGCATCGTCAAGTTGCCATACCTGCGCCTGGAAGAGCGCCAGATTATACCATGACCAGTTCTGATGCTCTCTGTTGCGTAGTCCCTTCATATTCGCTGCGATGATATCCACCAGTTCATTATAGATGGTTTCACTGATCTTGGTGAATCCGGACGTGGCATCAGATACATATTGGGCCATGTAAGGGTTGCTTTGGCCATTTAATCGCTTTCTGACATCTGCTTGAAACTTAAGGTCCGTCACACTCTGGAAATAGTGTATATAAAGTTTAAATATATACTTGTCTATATATTGGTTGCTTCTCCAGTTCAACTCTTCCGACAATAAGGTCCTGATCAATATCTTGTCATCATTGTCTATGGCGCATTTTTCCATCCTTTGCAGGATTCGTGAATAGTCGGAGTCGTTGTCTTGCAGGATTTTGTAGTCTGTGAACTTATCTTGAAAAGCAGTAGCTATCGTTTTATACAGATTTTCGGTTCCTGTCAGATTATGGGTCTTTACATTCGAGATAAGTTGCAGTACGCACAAGGTGAGGTGTCGCTTGTCTTTGATTGCAGACTTGGTAGATGCAGACTCCTTGAATCCGATTTCCAGCAAGGCTCCGTTGCTGAGAAGGAAGTCAAAGATGGTTTTCTCAAAGTTGTCTTTAAGACTGAGTTTCGGCATGACCTGATACATAAGCCATTTGCCGTACGATGTCTTACTCAGTTCGTACTGTATTTGCTGCATGAGCTGTGCCTGATTTCCGTCGGCGGGATTCCAGTCGTCAGCCGTAAGGAGTTGGGCCACATCGTACATGGCCTGCCGGTTGAGTTCCTGTCGGGATGTCTCATTGTCGATTATTCTTGCGATCGCTTTTCCCTTCTCGCATGAATGCTTTCTTATTTCATCGTCAAGATTAGAAGGTTTGCGCACGCCCAGTTCCATGTCGAGAATCTCTATTTTTAACAGCAGTTCCTGTTTGCCTTTTATATTTTTCTCCGCAATGCTTTTTGCAAACACAAGGGCGTCCTTGGCTTTGTAAGGATAGTCGAATGTAAAGAAAACGACGGCGCATGAATATGCTTCAAAATACATTGTGTATCCGAAGGTGTCCCCTTTCTTGTAGTTGTATTTGTCATAAACAGTATCGGCTAATGCCACGAATATCCCTTTCATTACGTCGAAGAGGGTTTTTGAAGTCTTTCTTATATGTGGGATGGTTGCTCTGCAGAATTCTGCCAAGTCTTTAAAGAAGTAGTCTCTATGCCTGTTCGTCTCGTCATTGATGTCATAAATGTCCACTCCAAACATCAGATCAAGAAATACCTGACGCAGCATATTCTTTCTGTCGCTGTATCTATCCGCATTTTCGTAAATTTCATGAAGCATTCTCTGTCCTTCTTCTTCCGGTGTGTAGCCAAGCAGGTTCTCAAATAGTGTGTAGGTATATTCATTAGCCTTCGCCAGGTCTTTGTTGAGTATTCTGTCGGTAATCCTTTTCAGTTGTACATTTGATACGCTTTTGAAAATGAAACTGCGTGCATCGTATTTTGCATCCCCGATATTGTCCCACGCAATTCGGATTGCTTTGTATAAATGCGGTATAGCTGTCCGGAAATTGGTGATGTCATTCTGTTCAGAGGAAATCCAGTCAGATATGATGTTGCAGAAGGGCAACGCCTTTTTGTCTTTGGTCTCCAGTGTGATGTCAAGACGTTTCAGATCTTCAGCTTTTTTATTCTGAAGTTTGAAACTGCTTTTGTCAATACATCTGATAAATTCGTTGCGGTAATGATTCCGTTCGCTGTCTGTTTGAGCATGGACATAGCGGTGGCGGTTCACCCTCATGCCGAGTTTGTAGTATGTGGTATTGGGTATATCATCACTTCCTGTTGTGGCATCGGATATTGCTGACTCTGTGAATTTCTTCCATATGGTGTCATCCACCTTGTCTACAAGGCTCTCAATAAGGTCGGAGAATTGGTATTCAAGGGCTGTGTCTATTATTTTTGTAAGTTCATAGATATGAATTAAGTCATCGTCAATGAGTGTGTCGATGCGTTCATTGAGTGCCACGAGCATATTGCTGATTTTGGAGAAATCATAATAGTGTCTTGTATAGGCCAGCACCTTTGTTTCGAACGTCTTGAATATGGATTCAATGAAGAATCCGTCGAACCCTTCTTCATCTCCGAATAGGGCGCGGTGATAGCAGTCGATAGCCTTCTCTTTTTTGTCTTGAGTGTTGATTACGTCTGCTTCGTCGCCCATTCTAAGGTAATTTAAGAATTTGTTAAGGCTTATTGAGCTCTTCATCGTTTCCATGTGCAAGGCGGTGTTTGAGTTGCGAGTTTTATAGTTTCAGTAGGCAAATTTAATTATTCTGACACAAATCTCCAAATTAAAAAGTCCTATAAATCATATAAATATTGCAATTTAGGGTTTACCCCAAAACTCCGGCGGCACAAGCGGCAGGTTAGTGTGCCATGCCTGATATTTTTTATCCCTATGCCCGCAGTATGCTCATATATTAGGCATAAATCGGCCTAACCTGGTAATAACTTTGTTAATTTCGCAAATATAGTTTGTTATATGGATATTTATTATTATATTTGCGTTCTAATAGCAATATATTAAACTATGAATATTCAAGGTATAACTACTAATCAGGATATTCTTGACCTGCTTGCGAAGAGGGTCAGGGAGTATCGGCTCGCAGCCCGTATGAGCCAGCGTGAATTGGCTGAGAAGTCCGGCGTGGGCTACACCACCATAAGCCATTTCGAGCAGGGAAAACACACCAATATCTCACTCGGGAATTTCATTTCGCTTCTGCGGTGTGTAGGCATGGAGAGCAGAATGACGAATCTGCTGCCCGAACTTCCCATTCCGCCGATGGCACTGCGCGAGATAAACAAACTTATCCCGAAACGCGTAAGAAGAAAGGAGCCGTAATGATACAGAATCTTGATGTTTTCCTATGGGGCAGAAAAGTTGGCACACTTGTGTCGTCGAAGAAAGGATATGCCCACCAGATATGTTTTTATTTTGATGGCGAGTATGCTGCTTCAGGATTGGATATAGCGCCTCTGCGTGCCCCTTTGTCGGGAATCGGAGTTAAACGCGGCTTTCCTGTTTATCCAGAGGAAGGGAAAGAATTTTGCGGTCTTCCGTCGTTCATAGCAGACTCGATGCCCGACCATTGGGGGAATGTGGTGTTTGCTGAGTGGGCGAAAGCCCATCATATCCGAAATAAAGATTTATCCTCGCTTGACCGGCTTGCGTATATAGGGCGGCGGGGCATGGGAGCATTGGAATTTTTACCCCCGACATCGTCGGAAATGGAGATGCCTTTCAAGGTAGAGATTGCGGAGTTGTCACGGCTTGCACTAATGGCTCAGAACGAAGCGAAGAATTTCCATGCTGTGATGAGTCCCGATTTTATAGTCGAGAGCCTTTTTAAAGTGGGAACATCCGCCGGAGGCCGCAGACCAAAGGCTGTCATAAATGTAAATCCCAAATCCGGAGAATGCTATTCCGGACAGGTGTCGGCTCCCCTGCCGGGTTTCGTGCCGATGATTATAAAATTCGATGAGCACAGCGAGGTTCCCACTACGCGGATTGAATACAGCTACTACCTCATGGCTCTTGACGCTGAATTGAAAATGATGCCGTCAAGTCTCATTCGGGGAGAAAATGAAGTCCATTTCCTCACTGAAAGGTTCGACCGCAGGGGCAATGAGAAAATACATGTCCAGACTCTTGCTGCAATGGTTCCGCAATCTTCGTCCTACGAAGATCTTTTTGAGGCGGCTATTCGGATTGGTATCGGCCCCGATGAACTAAAACAGTTGTTCAAGCAAATGGTCATGAATGTGATAGGAGGCAACGTAGATGACCATAACAAGAATTTTTCGTTCATAATGGAGCGGAATGGTATTTGGCATGTGGCGCCTGCTTACGACTACACTTTTGCAATTGATACGTCAGGTCCGTTCTACGTCAATTACCACTGTATGACTGTCAACGGAAAGAATCAGTACATTTCCAAAGCAGACTTGCTCGAAGTGGCTTCGCGCTATGACATAAAGAGTGCGACGGCTGTTGTCGAAAACGCAGTGGAGGTTGCCGGAAATTATCGTCGATATGCCTTGCAAGCAGGAGTGCCGGAATCTTGGATTGTAAAAATAGAGGAAGAAATCAACGACCGCATATCTCAACTGTAGTCTGACATCCCTCTTGACCGTGTGTCACAATAGGCTCTATTTTGGGGCCGCTATGAGACGATAAGGGCCCGCCGGAGGTCAGGTTTCTCCGGCGGGCCAGTCGATAAGGTGGATTCACTTTTCGTGTTTATGTGTGCGGAAGGAAGGGTGTCTCAGACGAGATGCGCGATAAGGTCCTCGCGGTCGCCCGGCAGAAGGTCGATCACCGGAATCTCCACCATAGTGTAGGCTCCGGGGGCAAGACGCATCGATGCGCGTGCCACTCCTACGAGAAGCTGTGCTGTGAGGGCGGGGTTGCATATCGACATGTTGAACTCGAAACGCTGGTTCTGGGTCTTCCCCGAGACTCCCTTGCGCACCATGTGCACGCCATGCCCCATATCCTTGACATCGTCCACACTCTCCACGGCCATCACGTGGGTCTCGTCTGACGCGAAGTAGGGGTCTTCCTTGACAGCCTTCGCCACATCTTCCAGGCGCGTGCCCTCTTCAAGTTCCACATAGACCATGCGGCGGTGCATGCCGTCGCCCTTGGGCATTGTCATGGATAGGGCGTTCTTCACTCCAGCCTTAGACTTCACGCATACGGTGTGGCCCATGCTCATGCCGGGACCGAAGTTGGTGTAGGTGATTCCCTTCGGAGCGGCCGCCTGCATCAGAGTGCGCACCACAGAGTCACTTCCCGGATCCCAGCCGGCGCTGATCACCGACACCTTGCCCGCTTTTTTCGCTGCGGCGTCGAGGCTGCGGCGGAGTGCAGGTATGGAGGTGTGGATGTCGAAACTGTCTACTGTGTTGATTCCCATGGCAAGATACTGGAGAGCATACTTCTCCACCTCCCTTGTGGGTGTGCACAGTATGGCCACGTCTACGTGGCCGAGTTTGCTGATCTCGCTCACCACATCATATTTGCTCAGTTCGGCCGGTATGTCAGATACATTGCGGCGAACCACTCCCGCTATCTCGAAATCAGGTGCGGCCTCAAGTGCTTCAACCGTGAAGCGGCCGATATTGCCGTAGCCCACTACGGCAGCGCGAATCTTACTCATGATTATTCTCTTTATTTTGTTACTTACACTGAAAATATTAACAAATTTACGCCCTTTTTGTCATGCGGCAACCGATTTTTAAGCATCATGGAGCGTCTCGAATTCATACCCCTTGCGCGAGAGCGACTTCAGCACGGCGGGAAGGGCCACGCGCAACTTGCCGATCGACTTAAGCGAGTCGTGGAAATTGATGATGCACCCCGGGCGCACATGCCTGTCTATGGAATCCACTATATCCTGCGCGGTACGCTCCGGGCGGTAGTCGAGCGTGTTGAGGTCGAACATAACCACCCGGTAGCCGGCGTCGGCGAGCGCACGCTGCTGTCCCGGACGCATCAGCCCGTGCGGCGGGCGGAAGAGACGCGACTTCAATATGCTGTCGGCCAGGGCCACATCCTCCATCATTTTGCCGGTGCTCTCCTTGTAGGGAGGCCGGTGATGAAATGTGTGGTTGCCTACGGCATGTCCCGCATCCACCACCTGACGGTGCAGTTCCGGATAGCGCCGTGCGTTGTCGGCCACCATGAAGAATGTGGCCTTGGCGCCATGTTCCACTAAGATGCGCAGCAACTCCGGCGTCGATTCCGGTATCGGACCGTCGTCAAACGTAAGAAAGACGGAAGGCTTTTCCCTTCCGGCGCGAAACAGTACGTCGCGCCGGAAAGCGAAAAGCCTTATTATCCAGGGTATCCTTTCTTCGATACTCAATCGTTCATTCACTTTTCAGAGTTTGGAACTCGCCTCACTCAGACGCTTCGCGCGTGCTTTGTCAAGGCGCTGGTATTGTTCATATTTCTGAAGGTTCTCCTCATTGCCGCCGTTCTGGAGATAATATTCTATCACTGAATACAGCACTGAGTCGATCGCCCTCTCATCTTCCGAACGGGCTGCGTATTCCTCCGGCGAGAGACCGGCAAGTTCGTTGGCGACCTCGCAATATTTCGCTATCTCCGCCTCGAAGTCTGCCCATGTCATGCCGTCGCCCCCGGTGCTCTGACCGTTGCGTGTGGCAAGATAATGCTCGTAGTCGTTCTTGAGGTCGGGGGCGTTGAGTCCATACTGCTTCAGTATCTCATCCACCTTCTTCATGTCGCCGCCGTATTTGCTGTAGAGTTCGATGAAGCGGTAATACTGATACGGTATCAGCAGGTTCTCATACGTCATCGGCGCGTTGCCGAAGTTGAAGCGCATTGTCTGCGTGTAGGCCACGTTTTTGCCGTATTTCCTGATGAGGCCGAGAAGCATCTCCAGCCCTTTCTGCTCACGCTTCTTGTCGTTGAGCACTGATTCCGAAGCGAGTTCGCAGTTGAGCTGTGCGAGCGAGAGGGCGGTGGAGAGGGCATACGGCGCGGCTTTCTCGCTCAGTTTGCTCTGTACCAGATCGGCCACTTCCGCCGACCGGAGGTATTTCTCACGCGCTGCAGCGCTGTCGCCGGCCTGCATCGCCATGTCGCCTTCGGCAAGAAGCTGTGTGGATACGTCCACCATCGATGTGCGGGTCGACACGAGCATCCGGCGAGCTGTCTCGTCGTAGTAGACCTTGCTGCCGTCGGCCGTCTTGTCTGCTCCGCCCCAGAGATAGTTCTTCACCACGTTGTAGGCGCGGTCGGTGCGCGGTGCCATGTCGGCCTGTATCGTCGGGACAAGCTGATGCACCATGCCGGTGCTCCTCACGTAGGGTGTAAGTCCGAGATGATAGTCCGGACCTACGGTCGATGCCCAGTAGATCGGGCGCGGCCATCCGTTGGCTGCGTTTGTGGCTATGATGTCGAGCATCAGTATCTCGCCAAGTCCTATGTAGCCCTTGGCGGCTATGGCGCTCGCGCTCGAGAGGTCTACCACTATGCGGTCTTCGATGAGCGTGGAGTCTTCCGGAGCCACAAGGCCGCGTTCAAGCACCTTCTTCCTGTCTACGGGTATGGTAAGTGTCGATGCCGACAGCATCGGATAGCCGTAGCGGTTGTTGTCCTTGTTGGCATAGAGGTCTTTGAGTGCGGTTAGAAGGTCGGCCTGTCCGCCGCGGCCGGGAAGAGTCACGTCAAGTTGGCCGTAGGCGTAGTCGGCAGGGGTGGCGGTGAAGTCTACAGGTGCCGCGTCGTAGCTCTGCATCCGCTGCTGGTTGGCATACCAGTCGGAGTTCAGATAACTGAGGTTGATGATCTTCACGTCGGGGCGCACTCCCTCCACTTCCTGCACATACCAGAGCGGGAAGGTGTCGTTGTCGCCGTTGCAGAATACTATGGCGTTGGGCTCAAGGCTGTTGAGGTAGTTGATGGCGAAGTCATGCATCGCGTAGCGTCCGGAGCGGTCATGGTCGTCCCAGGTCTGCGACACCATCTGCAGGGGAACTGCAAGCGACACTGCGGCCGCTCCCCAGGCGATGGCTCCCTTCAGGTCTTTCTTCTTGGCTGCCGGAAGCAGGCACAGCAGTTTCCAGAGTCCCGCAACTCCCATTCCGATCCAGATGGCGAAGGCGTAGAAACTGCCTGCGAAGGCATAGTCTCGCTCGCGAGGCTGGTTCGGCACCTGGTTGAGGTAGAGCACTATGGCGATGCCGGTCATGAAGAATAGGAAGAAAACCACCCAGAACTGCTCTATGCCGCGGCGTCCCTCAAACGACTGCCAGCAGAGTCCCAGAAGTCCGAGAAGGAGCGGAAGCATGTAGAACACGTTGTGCCCCGGATTGTCCTTGCCGAGGTCGTCGGGAAGGAGACTCTGGTCGCCGAGGCGCGCATTGTCGATGAAGGGGATGCCCGATATCCAGTTGCCGGCGTCAAGTTCGCCGCTCTGGTTGTTGATGTCGTTCTGGCGTCCGGCGAAGTTCCACATGAAATAGCGCATATACATGTGGTTGAGCTGATAGTTGAGGAAATATGCCAGATTCTGTCCGAACGAGGGCTTGAACGCATATTTCGGCGGATATGCCACTCGGCCGGTCATCTCGTTGTATTGCGGCTCGACGTTGATGTCGAGTTCCGGTATCTCGTTGCCGTCGCGGTCAAGAGCGTGGATCTCCACAAGGTTCGAACTTGTGGTGTCGAGATTCACCCATTCGCGGTATTTGCTCTCATGCTGGCGGCTGTAGATGCGCGGGAAGAGCATGTTGAGTTCCGGATTGTAGACCGGTTCCGACTTGTAGTCCTGTCTCTTATACACATCTGACGCTGCCGACGATCTTAC
>USNC01000002.1 GCA_900555915.1 uncultured Porphyromonadaceae bacterium
CCCCCATACAATCTCTCCAAAACAAACCAACCCCTAACCCATAAACCATAACCCGCAATCCGCAAAGCGGAATGTGTCAATAAAAATGAAATTAGTCTCAAAAAAATACGCGGTTCCTTTCATCCTCATCACGAGCCTCTTCTTCATGTGGGGCTTCGCGCGCGCCATACTCGACGTCCTCAACAAGCATTTTCAGGAGATGCTCCATATCTCCATAGGGCAGTCGGCCCTTATCCAGGCCACCACCTATCTCGGTTATTTCCTGATGGCCCTGCCGGCCGGAGTGATGATCACACGCCTGGGATACCGCCGCGGTGTGGTGGTGGGCCTGCTGCTCTTCGCACTCGGCTCGCTCCTGTTCATACCGGGCGGAGCGGTGATGTCGTTCGAGCTGTTTCTCGCCGCGCTCTTCATCATAGGCTGCGGCCTCGTGATACTGGAGACCGCCGCCAATCCCTACGCGGCGGAACTCGGCGACAAGGCGACGGCCGCCAGCCGTCTCAACCTTGCCCAGTCGTTCAACGGTCTTGGCTGCATCCTGGCTCCGGCCATGGTGGGAGGTTTCCTTTTCTCCACACCCGGCAGCAGCGTGGCGGTGCCCTACGGCATAATGGGAGTGGCGGTGCTTCTCGCGGCCATAGTGTTCAGCCGCGTCAGGCTTCCGGAAATAACCGACGACACGCATGACGACGCCCCGTGCGGCAATGACGGCTCCGGACTGGGCGCCACCATCGGGCGCCTGTGGTCGTCGAGGCGGTTCCGCTTCGGAGTGCTGGCCCTTTTCTTCTATGAGATAGCCGAGATATCGATCAACAGCCTCTTCATCAACTACGCCACAGCCGACGGCTGGATGGACAAGACCACCGCCTCGATGGTGCTTTCGTTCGGGGCACTGGGACTTTTCATGGCGGCGCGTGTCATCGGCAGCTGGGTCATGAGCAAGGTGGCCTCCGAGAAGGTGCTGGTGGCGTGCGGACTGCTCACGGTGGCGGGTGCGCTCCTCGTGGTGGCCGACGCCGGATGGATCTCACGGGCCGGAGTGTTCATGTGCTATGCTTTCGAAGCCATAATGTTTCCCACAATATTCGCCGTCACCATAGTCGGCGTAAGAGGCAAATCGGTGAAGATAGCCTCCTCCTTCCTGATGATGACCCCCATAGGGGGCGCCGTAGGCACGATGCTGATGGGGCGAGTGGCCGACATGACCTCCATGTCGACCGCATTCCTGATACCGGCCATAGGCTACGCCTTCGTGCTCGCCTATGCCTGCGGGGTACTGAAAAAAAGTAAAATCTCAACAACCGACCGAAAATGAAACTCACCTGCATCGGACATATCACCCTCGACAAAGTAGTCACCCCACGCTTCACGGCCTACATGCCCGGAGGCACCGCATATTACTTCGCCAAAGCGCTCAAGAACATAGACCTCGCCGATTTCTGCCTGATCACCTCGCTGGCCGCCAGCGAGATGCACGAAGTGGAGAAACTTCGTGGCGAGGGCATCAATGTCAACGCGATAGTGTCGCGCAATTCAGTATATTTCGAGAATAAATATGGAGAGGACATGAACGACCGCAGCCAGCGCGTGCTCGCCAAGGCCGACCCCTTCACCATCGACAACCTCAAGGATGCCGAGTCTACTATCTTTCATCTCGGCACGCTGCTTGCCGACGACTTCGACAAGGAGACCGTGAAGTATCTGTCGGCCAAAGGAATCGTCTCGGTCGACGTGCAGGGCTATCTGCGCAAGGTGGAGGGAGAGAAAGTGGTGGCCGTGGACTACGACGACAAACTTGAGATGCTCCCCTATATCGGCATACTGAAAGCCAACGAGATGGAGATGGAGACGCTGACCGGCACCTCCGACCCGCGCGAGGCCGCGCGCATGCTCGCCGGCTGGGGAGTGAAAGAGGTGGTGCTCACGCTCGGCGACAAGGGTTCGCTGATATACACCGGCGGCGAGTTTCATGAGATTCCGGCATATCCGGCGAAGGACCTGGTGGATGCCACCGGCTGCGGCGACACCTACATGGCCGGCTATCTCTACAAGCGCAGCCACGGCGCCTCCTGCTACGAGGCCGGCACCTTCGCAGCCGCCATGTGCAGCATAAAGCTCGGCTCCAAAGGACCCTTCTCAGGCTCGATCGCCGATGTGGAGGCTCTGATCGGAAGCGGAAGATAAACCACTCCTGAAAAAGGGTCAGTTTTCATAAAAATAAGAAAACGGGGGCGGCTGTAGATAAGTTTTTTTGTCAAAAAAATAAATAAAAGGTGTTTGCATTCGCAAATTCCAAAATAATTGTGTAATTTTACATGCGGAATTTTTTTTTGACCGGAAAAGAGACATGACCGATATCGCTTATCACATACCAGCACTGCTGCCACAGACACTCGATTGCCTTGATATAAAGCCAGATGGAATCTATGTCGACGCCACATTCGGCGGCGGCGGCCACTCGCGCGCGATTCTCGGGAGGCTCGGCCCCGAAGGACGTCTCTTCGGATTCGACCAGGACATGGACGCGTATGCCAACGCTCCTGACGATCCGAGATTCACTTTCGTGAGAAGCAATTTCCGGTTTGTCAGGAATTTCCTGCGCTTTTACGGGGTGGAGAAGATCGACGGCATTCTCGCCGATCTCGGCGTGTCGTTTCATCATTTCGACGACGCCGCCCGAGGATTTTCCTTCCGAGAAGACGCCCCTCTCGACATGCGCATGAACCAGAAAGCGCCGGCCACGGCCGAGAGTCTGCTCGCCGGGCTCGACGACCGCGCACTGCTCTCGCTGCTGCGCACATACGCCGACCTGAAGAATCCGGGAAAGGTGGCGAAGGCCCTGGCGGCTGCACGCGGCAGCATCCACACCACATTCCAGCTTGCCGACACAGTGCGCCCGGCGCTCAACGCGAAGGCCGAGAAGAAGGAGATGGCGCAGGTGTTCCAGGCGCTGCGCATCGCAGTCAATTCGGAGATGGAGGCACTCACCGACCTCCTCTCGGAGGCACCCTCGCTGCTGAAGGAGGGGGGACGCGCGGTGATACTCACGTATCATTCCGTAGAAGACCGCATAGTGAAGAATTTCTTCCGCAGCGGCAACGTCGAGGGGGAGATAGAGAAAGACTTCTACGGAAAGGTCATCTGCAGATGGCGCCAGGTGACCCGCTCGCCGATAGTGGCCGACGAGGCGGAGGTGGAGAGGAATCCGCGGAGCAGGAGCGCCAAACTCCGTGCCGCCGAACTGATCGGCTGAACCTGATAAAGAACGTACAAGAGAAACGAGATACTTCAATATAATTATCTGAAAAATATCTGAACTTATAATTACTCTGAACTTAAAATAGGATGGTAAATATGCGAAATGGAAGGAATCCCGGTGAGAGGAAGGGATTCGGCGACACCGTGAGGAAAAGCATAAAGAAAAACACCGACGACATAAGGTCGGGGCAGGCAGTGTCGCTCGAGTTTTTCAAGCGCAACGCCTGGGTCATAATCGCTATCATGACGGCGCTCGTCGGAGTGATGGGGCTGCGCTACCGCACCAAGGCGCGCATGACCGAGATAAAACAGCTCTCGAAGGAACTGCAGCGCGCCGAAAGCGGGAAGCTGCAGGAGAAGGCCCGCTACATGACCCTTATCCGGGAGACAGAACTTACAAGACTTACAGCGGAGAAAAACCTCGGCCTCAGATACCAGGAGGAACCTCCGGTGGTGGTGGAATGCGGCGCAGACCGCAACGGCAATAATTGATCGGCTAAATGGCAACTACGAAGAAAGGCAATAAAAAAAGGGTCTTCAACCGGTATGGCATCATCTCCGCTTTCTTTTTCCTGATTGCGGTGGGGATAGTCTACAACATGTTCCTCACCACCGTGGTAGACGCTCCCGCATGGAACGAGAGAGCCGAGAAAGAACTGTCGCAGATCGACACCATTGCCCCGGAAAGAGGGAGCATACTCGCGGCCAACGGCAATATACTGGCCTGCAACGTGAAGGTGTGCGACATCAAGATCGACATGCGCCACAACAAGATAAAGGCGATGAGCCGGGAGCGGCTTCAGGCCAAGATGGACTCGCTCGCCGACACGCTCGACGTGCTGTATCCCCGTTTCGACCCCGCCAAAGCCGACGCGGCGACGCGCAGGGGGCGGTCGTGGCGCGTCCGCTTCCGCGAGGAGATAGACAAGGATCCGGGCAAACGCACACGCTCGCTCGTCATAGCAAAAAACCGTCCGCTTGAGGAGTTCGACTCGGTGCGCCGTCTGGTCTTCGTGCGCGATTTCAAGGGGGCGGGGTTCAGATGTCCCGTCTATAAGGAGGAGCATTCGAGACGCATATATCCTTACGGAAAAATGGCCAACCGAAGCATCGGCAGGGTGCACGAGGTGTCGTCGGGCAAGACCGGAAAGAAAGGAGAGATACACGGCTATTCGGGGCTTGAGAAAGACCTCGACTCGCTGCTTTACGGCAAACCGGGATTCGCGAAGAAGGCCGCCCTGCTGAAAGGCTACGGCACCTGGATCACCACTCCCCCCACACCGGGCTACGACCTTCTGACCACCATCGACATAGACCTTCAGGACATCGTGGAGGAAAGCCTTCAGGACATATGCGCCGAACACAACTGCGAGTGGGGCACCGCCATACTCATGGAAGTGCGCACCGGCGAGATAAAGGCGCTCTCCAGCATCGAGAGGATGGACGACGGCTCCTATGGCGAGGCGCTCAACAGGGCAGTGCTCCCGTATGAGCCGGGCTCCGTGATAAAGCCGATATCCATGATGATAGCCTTCGAGGACGGCCTGGTGAGCAATGTGAACCAGACCATCGACTGCTCCCCGTTCCAGCGCACCAGGGACCCTCACGCGCCTACGGTCAAGAACATGAAGCAGGTGATCGAGATGTCGAGCAACACGGGAATAGCCCGCATCATCTTCCGCGGCTATGCCGCCGACCCGTCGAAGTATCACGACCGTCTGGCCTCGATCGGCTTTTTCGACCGCATCAACTCAGGCATCGCAGGCGAGCAGCGTCCGCAGGTGCGCCGCCTCGTAGACAAGGACTCCAAGGGCAACAACATCACGATGACCTCGCGCCACCTCGACCTTGCGCGCCAGGCCTACGGCTACAACACGATGGTGCCCCCGCTCTACACGCTGGCCTACTACAACGCCATAGCCAACCAGGGACGCCTCGTGAGGCCACATCTGGTGAGGGCGCTCCGCTCCGAGGCCGGCGACTCGGTGATACCCGTCTCCTACATCCGCGAGCAGGTGTGTTCGCCCGAGACAGCGGAGAAAGTGAAGCAGTGCATACACGAGGTGGTATGGGGCGACCACGGCACGGCGCGCCTCGTGCGCGACGACCGTGTGAAGATAGCGGGCAAGACCGGAACGGTCTACCCGGTGGAAAACGGACAGTACAACACGGCCAAGCGGCGTCTCGCTTTCGCCGGCTTTTTCCCATACGACGAGCCGCAATACAGCTGCATGGTGCTCGTGCAGGGAGTGTCGGGCCTCAGCGCCAACCGCACTTCGGGGCAGGTGATGAAGCAGATCGCGCTCAAGATGCACGCCCGGGGCATGCTCGCCGACATAAAGAAACTTGAGAAGAAGGCAGCCGCGGGCAGACCCGTGGTGGCGGCAAGCCACACCTCCGCCCCCTCCAGGATAGCGAACACGCTCGGACGCCCGGTGGGCAAGGTGGCCGCGAAACCGGCCGCCGCAGCGGGGAAGGTGCCCGACGTGACGGGCTACGACCTACGCTCGGCGATAAGCCTGCTTGAGAAGAGAGGGCTCAACGTCAAGGTGCGCGGCACGGGAAGGGTGGTGCGCCAGTCCATTCCTCCCGGCACAACGGCGGTGCGCGGGCGCGAGATAGTGCTGACGCTGGCGATATGACAGGATACGGATCCGAACAGGATAATTGATAGATAAAATGATAAGATCATGACAGTTAAATTATCAACATTGCTGAAAGACATCAGGCCTCTCGACATAGTCGGAGACACTGACAAGAATATAGTGGGGCTGGAGAGCGATTCCAGACGAGTGGGAAAAGACGGCATGTTTGTGGCCGTCAAGGGTGTCACCACCGACGGGCATAAGTATATCCCCGTAGTGGCCTCGGCCCATGTGGGAGCTATAGTGTGCGAGGAGATGCCCTCGCAGTTCGAGCCGGGCATCACATACGTCAAGGTGGCCGACAGCGCGGAGGCGCTCGGGCAGCTGGCGTCGGCATGGTTCGGCCACCCCTCGCGCAGCCTTAAACTGATAGGAGTCACCGGCACCAACGGCAAGACCACCACCGCCACACTCCTCTATGAGATGGCGCGCCTCGAAGGCTACGAGGCAGGTCTGCTCTCGACGGTGTGCAACTATGTAGGGACGCGCGCCATACCCGCCACCCACACCACCCCCGACCCGATCACACTCAACTCGCTGCTGGCGCAGATGGTGGAGGCCGGCTGCGAATACGCCTTCATGGAGGTGTCGAGCCATGCCGCGCAGCAGAAGCGCATAGCGGGGCTCAACTTCAGGGGCGGCATATTCTCCAACCTCACACGCGACCATCTCGACTATCACGGCACTGTGGAGAACTATATGAATGCCAAGAAAGCCTTCTTCGACATGCTTCCGGCCGAGGCGTTCGCGCTGGTCAACATCGACGACAAATCGGGACGCTACATGGTGCAGAACACGCGCGCCCGCGTCTATACCTACTCACTCCGCGGCGACGCCGATTTCCGCACGCGCGTGGTGGAGAGCCGTCTCGACGGCACACTGCTCAGCATCAACGGCAAGGAACTCGAGGTGCAGTTTACCGGGCGCTTCAACGCCTATAACCTGACGGCAGTCTACGGCGCGTCGGTGCTCGCCGGGCTCGAGCCGGAAAGAGTGCTTGTCAACATGAGCCGCCTCGTGCCGGTGGCGGGACGTTTCCAGACACTGAGGGGAGGCGAGGGAGTGACGGCGATCGTAGACTACGCCCACACGCCCGACGCCCTCGTCAACGTGCTCGACACCATCCGCGAGGTGCTCGGCCCCGACGGCTACATATGCACCGTGGTGGGCGCCGGCGGCAACCGCGACCACGGCAAGCGGCCGATGATGGCGCAGGAGGCGGCATGCCGTTCGGACAGGCTCATCCTCACATCCGACAATCCGCGCGACGAGGACCCGCAGAGCATCATCGACATGATGAAGACCGGACTGAGCGCCGAGGAAAGCAGACGCACCCTCTGCATCGCCGACCGGCGCGAGGCGATAAAGACGGCGCTCTCCACCTGCCCACGGGGAGGTGTGGTGCTGATAGCCGGCAAGGGGCACGAGACCTATCAGGAGATAAAAGGCGTGCGCCATCATTTCGACGACCGGGAGGAAGTGGCCGCATTCTTCAACATCTAAGACCCCGTCTCATAATACATTGCCATGCTTTACTATCTGTTTGAATATCTGCAGACACTGCCAGACTTCGATTTCCCGGGGCGTCATCTGATGACCTACATAAGTTTCCGCGCCGGAATCACATTCGCGCTGTCGCTCCTGATAGCGCTCATATTCGGACGGCGCATCATCGACCGCCTCCAGAAGATGCAGGTGGGCGAGGTGGTCCGCAATCTCGGTCTGGAAGGCCAGATGAAGAAGACCGGCACCCCGACCATGGGCGGCATCATAATAATCCTCTCCATCATGGTGCCTTGCCTGCTCATCGGCAATCTCTCCAACATCTACATGCTGCTGATGCTCGTGGCCACCATCTGGACAGGAGCGATCGGTTTCCTCGACGACTTCAGGAAGATAAAGTATCACAACAAGGACGGCCTGAAGGGAAAATACAAGATCATAGGCCAGGTGGGGCTCGGACTCATAGTCGGGCTCGCCATGTGGCTCTCGCCCGATATCATGATGGGCAGGGTGCCGGTGGCCGACGCGCGCGCGGAGACCGTGGACACCGCAGTGGCCGGCGTCGCCACGGCGGAAGCCGGCGAGTCCTCGATAGTGCTTGCATCCGACAGCTACGACTCCACGGCGGAAGAGACTGTCAGGCAGCCGGTGAAAGTCTACAAGACCCCGGAGACCACTATCCCCTTCGTGAAAAACAACAACTTCAACTATCAGTGGCTCACATCGTGGATACCGGGAGAAAAAGCCGGACAGACCGCCGGCTGGATACTCTTCGTGATAGTGGTTATAGTGGCGGTGACGGCTGTCAGCAACGGCGCCAACCTGACCGACGGCCTCGACGGCCTGTGTGCGGGGACCTCGGCCATAATCGGGGTGGCTCTCGCCATAATGGCCTATCTGGGCGGCAACATCATCTATTCGGGCTATCTCGATATCATGTACATACCCGGATCGGAGGAACTCGTGGTCTATGCCGCGGCCTTCATCGGGGCGCTGGTGGGCTTCCTGTGGTACAATGCCTTCCCGGCCCAGGTGTTCATGGGCGACACGGGCTCGCTGATGCTCGGCGGCATACTCGCTGTCTTCGCCATCCTGATACGCAAGGAGCTCCTTATTCCGCTGCTCTGCCTCATCTTCTTTGTGGAAGACCTCTCGGTGGTGCTCCAGGTGGCGTATTTCAAGATCACCAAGCGCAGATACGGCGAGGGGCGGCGCATATTCAAGATGACCCCTCTGCACCATCATTTCCAGAAGGCCGGCGACAGGAGCATACGCTCGCTCATCAACTTCCCGGCCACTCCCATACCGGAGTCCAAGATAGTGGTGCGCTTCTGGATTGTCGGCATTCTGCTGGCAGTGATCACATTCGTGACTCTCAAGATTCGTTAAACAAAAGATTATAAAAATATAGCCGCAGGCACACGGTGCCTACGGCCGGAAGACAATATGAAGGACAAGAATGAATTCAAAGGAAAGAGCCTCATAGTGCTCGGAGCAGGGGAAAGCGGCATAGGGGCCGCGGTGCTCGGCGAGGCTCTCGGCATGCGCGTGCTGGTGAGCGACAGCGGCGAGGTGCCCGACAAATACAGGGCTCAGCTTCTCAGGCGCGGAATACCCTTCGAGGAAAACGGACATTCCGAGAAAAGGGTGCTTTCCGCCGACTATATAGTGAAAAGTCCGGGCATTCCCCCCTATGCGCCGCTCGTGAAAGCGGCAGCCGAAGCCGGCATACCGATTCTCTCGGAAATAGAGTTCGCCGGATGGTTTACCGACTCGAAGATGATCTGCATCACCGGGTCGAACGGCAAGACCACCACGACGATGCTCATATACCATATACTGAAGAAAGCCGGGCTCAACGTGGGGCTGGCCGGAAACGTAGGACGCAGCCTCGCTCTCCAGGTGGCGGAGGCTCCGCGCGACTTCTACGTGATCGAACTCTCGAGTTTCCAGCTTGAGAACATGTATGAGTTCAAGGCCAACATAGCGGTGCTTCTCAATATCACCCCCGACCATCTCGACAGGTATGACCACAAGATGGAGAACTATGTGAAGGCCAAGTTCCGCATAGCGCGCAACCAGGGAGCCGACGACTGCTTCGTCTACTGGATGGACGATCCCATCGTCAGGGCACAGGTGGAGGCCTTGCGCACCGAGGCGCGCATGATGCCCTTCTCAGAGGAGCAGCAGCCCGGATCGGTGGCCTGGATCGACAGCGAGGGCATAGTGCATTTCGACATTCCCGGCGAGTCGTGGGACATACCGCGCGACCGCATCTCCCTGCCCGGCAAGCATAATCTCTACAACTCTATGGCGGCGGGAATCTCGGCAAGCCTTCTCTCCATAAAGAGCGACACCATCCGCGAGGCGCTCGGCGATTTCGAGGCTGTGGAGCACCGTCTGGAATTTGTCAGGGAGGTGGACAAGGTGCGCTGGATCAACGACTCCAAGGCCACCAACGTCAACTCCACATGGTATGCTCTCGAGAGCATGCGCACGCCGGTGGTGCTGATTCTCGGCGGCAAGGACAAAGGCAATGACTACAGCGAGATACTACCCCTTGTGAAGGAGAAGGTGAAGGCGATAGTGTGCATGGGCAAGGACAATGCGAAACTCCTCGACTTCTTCGGCGGCGAGGTGGCCGAGATAAGAGACTGCCACTCGCTGGCCGACGCGGTGGCCGAATGCAAGGCCCTCGCACAGCCGGGCGACACGGTGCTCCTCTCACCATGCTGCGCGAGCTTCGACCTCTTCTCAAGCTATGAGGACCGGGGCCGCAGATTCAAGGAGGCTGTGGAAAAGTTGAATGAATAACGCGCACATACAATGGCAGACAACGACAGTATTTTCATACGCGAGACGATAGGGGGCGCCGAAGTGGCGGCCACAACCCGCGTGAGGAAGCAGGCTGCGAGAAAACGGGAGTCGATACTGACCACCGTGAAGAAAAGCGACCCCTATATATGGGGCATATACATCACCCTGGTGGTGGTGTCGATCATAGAGCTCTACAGCGCCTCCTCGTCGGAGGTGGTGAGCAGCAATGTCTATGCGCCTCTGATGCGCCACGGCATGTTTCTCGGCATAGGGTTCGTGCTCCTCTACATGATACAGAAGATCCATTACGGCTACATAGCGCGGTTCGCATCGCTCATAGGCATCCTCTCCTGGCTTGCGCTCGCATATTCCTCTTTCATGGGAGTCGAGATCAACGGCGCGCAGCGTGCCTTCAACATAGGTCCGCTCACGGTGCAGCCGCCGGAACTGGTCAAACTCACCGTGATAATATGGCTTGCCACGGTGCTGGCCAAAAACCAGAAACGCCACGACGTGAAGACAGCCGGAATTGTCTATTCGGCCATAATCGTGGCCGCATTCGGCGGACTGCTGGCACTCAACGGCCTCACCAACACGCTGCTGGTGATGCTCGTCAGCATGTCGATGTTTCTGATATGCGGAATCCCGCTGAAGAAGATTGTCATAGTGGCAGGAGTGTATTTAGGTCTTTTCGCCATGTTCTATATCGGCAACAAGGCCATCCACAGCACTTCAGAATTCGACAGGGTGGGACAGACCGAGACGGCTGCCGTAGGCACCGGAGCCGGCGACCATTCGCTTGGCTCGCAGACCCACGTCAACCGAGTCATGAGCCATATACGCGGAGTTCATCCCGACGACCAGCTCACCGACCAGAACCGCCAGGTGGTCATGGCCAAGTTTGCCCAGGCCCGCGGCGGCGTGCTCGGCAAAGGACTCGGCAACTCACGCGAGAGCGTGCGTCTGCCCCTCGCCTTCTCCGACTATATTTACAGCATCGTGATCGAGGAAGGAGGCCTCCTGGGGGGTATATTCCTGATGGTGCTCTATCTGCTTCTGCTCGCAAGGGCCGGCTTCGTGGCCTATCATCTCAACAGGGCGCTTCCGGCGTTTCTGATTCTCGGGTGCGCCATACTCATAGTGTCGCAGGCACTCGTGCACATGGCCATCGTCACCGGACTCTTCCCGGTGTCGGGGCAGCCGCTCCCCTTCATATCCAAGGGGGGCACATCGGTGCTTGTGATGAGCATGGCCATCGGCATCATGCTCTCAGTGTCGCGCCATGCCGCACGCCAGAAAGACGGCGCCACTGACCGCGACAGCGACGAGGCCCGCCATCTCGGCGCCGACATGAGCGCCATCAACGCCACCGCGGAAAATTGATCTCTGCACAACGACTGAGAGGCGAAACTTTAGTTGATAAAACGAAAAAATGAAAAAGGAAAAAAACAGGATCCTGATCAGCGGCGGCGGCACGGGCGGACATATCTTCCCGGCCCTGAGCATCGCCAACGCTCTCAGGGAGCGTGTGGACTGCGAGATACTTTTCGTGGGCGCCGACAACAGGATGGAGATGGAGAGGGTGCCGGCCGCCGGCTATGAGATAAAGGGGCTTCCGGTGGCCGGATTCGACCGCCGCAACCTGCTGCGCAATTTCGGAGTGCTGCTGAAACTGCGCAAGTCGATAGCCATGGCGCGCCGCATAGTGAAGGATTTCCGACCCGACATAGCCATCGGCGTGGGAGGCTACTGCTCAGGACCTACCCTGAAGGCGGCGCAGCGTGCCGGAGTGCCCACGCTGCTCCAGGAGCAGAACTCGTATGCCGGCGTCACCAACAAGCTTCTGGCCAAAAAAGCCGGCAGGATATGCGTGGCATATCCTGGAATGGAGCGTTTCTTTCCGGCCGACAAGATAGTGCTTACCGGCAATCCCGTGCGCAAGGACATACTTTCGTCGGCCATATCGGCCGAGAAAGCGAGGGAACGCTTCGGTCTCAACCCTAAGCTCCCGGTGGTGCTCGTAGTGGGCGGCAGCCTCGGAGCGCTGACACTCAATGAAAGCCTTGAGGCGGGAGTGGGAAGACTCTGCTCCGAGGGAATACAGGTGATATGGCAGACCGGAAAGAATTTCGGCAACCGTGCCGTCGAGGCAGCCCGCAATAAGGAAGGGGTCGTGGTGACCCGGTTCATATCCGACATGGCGGCGGCCTATGCCGCCGCCGATCTCGTGGTGTCGAGAGCCGGCGCCGGCTCGATAAGCGAGCTTGAGCTGCTCGGCAAGCCCTGCATCCTGGTGCCCAGCCCGAATGTGGCCGAAGACCACCAGACAAAGAATGCCCGCGCGCTCTCCGACAAGGGCGCGGCGATGCTCGTGCCCGACAGCGAGGCCCGCGGCCACCTGGTAGACGACATTGTCGCCCTTGCCGGCGACAAGGAGCGGCTGGCCGAGATGAGCGCCAACATAAAGCGCCTCGCGCTTCCTGATTCGGATGAGAAAATAGTGGATGAAATATTGAAAATCATAGCATGAAGATTCCTGAAAACTTATATTTCGTGGGTGCCGGCGGCATCGGCATGGCCAATCTCGTGAGATATTTCCTCAGCAAAGGCTGCCGCGTGGCGGGCTACGACCGCACCCCGACCGCCCTCACGGCCGCTCTCCGCGAGGAGGGCGCCGACATAGTCTACGACGACGACCCCGCCCTCGTGCCCGGGGAGATGCTCGACAAGGAGAAGTGTCTGGTGGTCTACACCCCGGCCGTAGGGAGCGACAACCGCATACTGACAAATTTCCGCTCGCTCGGGTTCGAGCCCATAAAGAGGGCGGCGCTCTTAGGCATCATCACCCGCCACACGGACGGCATCTGCGTGGCCGGATCGCACGGCAAGACCACCACTTCGTCGATGACGGCGTGGATACTGGAGCAGACACCGGGAGGATGCAACGCATTTCTCGGTGGAATACTGCGCAACACCGGAAGCAATCTCATGCTCTCGCGCGGCAGCAACCTGTCGGTGGTGGAGGCCGACGAATACGACCGCTCATTCCATCAGCTCTCCCCCTGGCTCGCGGTCATCACCTCCACCGACCCCGACCATCTCGACATCTACGGAGACGAGGCCGGCTATCTTGAAGGATTCTCCCACTTCACGAGCCTTATCCGCCCCGGCGGCACCCTCGTCGTCAACTCAAGCCTCACATTGCCGCTCAGACTCGCTGAAGGCGTCCGCCTCGAGACCTACAGCGGCCACGACCTCACGCGCCGCGGCGACTGGTGGCCCGGCAATATCCGCCGGAAACCCGGAAGCCTGACTTTCGACATCCATGGCCCCGGGGCCTTTATCCCCGACATATCGCTCGGGGTTCCGGTGGAGATAAATATCGACAACGCAGTGGCCGCCGCGGCGGCCGCCTGGCATGCCGGAGCCACCGCCGACCAGATCCGCACGGGACTCTCCACATTCAAAGGCGCCGAACGGCGGTTTCAGATATGGCTCGACGGAGTGAAGGAGTCACGCACGGCCCTGATCGACGACTACGCCCACTCCCCGGCCGAGGTGCAGGCCTCGATCAGTTCGGTCAGGAAACTCTATCCCGGACGGGAGATCACAGTCATCTTCCAGCCGCATCTCTACACCCGCACCCGCGATTTCGCTCCGGATTTCGCCCGCGCGCTCTCGCTTGCCGACCGCGTCATAATGACCGAGATATATCCGGCCCGCGAACTTCCGATCGACGGCGTTGACTCCATGATGGTGCTCCGCGACGTAAATTGTAAAAATAAACAGTTTTGCGAGCGAAAAAATTTGCTCAATTTGATAAAAAATAGTAACTTTGAAGTGCTTATGACTCTGGGCGCGGCTGATCTTAACGTGTTGCTGCCCGACATTCGTCGTATGCTTACCTCAAACTCCTGACTATGAGTGCTATGTGGAAGACCATATGCAAAGTGCTGATTTGCGTGGCGCTGCTGGGATACGTCTCGGCTGCGTTCGCTCTGGCACATATCGACAACTCGGCGCGCCGATGCTCCGGTATCGATCTCCGCATTGTGGGCAATTCCATTCCCGACACCGTGCTCCGCCAGGGTGTGAGGTCGCAGCTCGCCAGATATTCCGGCAAGATAGTGGGTGAGAGAATCGCCGACATCAGCCTTCAGCGTCTCGAAGACTATCTCTCGCGTTTCTCCAACTTCGAATCGGTGGAGTGCTCTTTCAATCCCGACAGCCGGCTCAGGATCACCATTGAGCCGATAAGGCCGGAGGTCAGGGTGTTTGAGAGCGACGGCAGGAGTTTCTATATCAACCGCCAGGGCAAGCGCATCAAAGCCGATGCAGAGTTCTTTCTCGATGTCCCGGTGCTTCTCGCTCCCGTCGGCAGCGACGCATATCTGCGCATGGCGCTCCCCGTGATACGCTTCGCGAGCGCCGACCCCGAACTCGAGCCGCTCATAGCGGCATATAAGATCGACGGACCCAAAGACATAATCATCATCCCCCGCCTGCGCGGACACGTGGTAAATTTCGGCGACTCCACCAGGCTCGCCGAGAAAAAAGCCGCTCTTCTCACTGCCTACAGGGAGATTCTACCGGTGAAGGGATGGAACACATACGACACCGTGTCAGTCAAATTCAAAGACCAGATCGTGGCCACGAGGCGCCAGAAGGCCATAGCGGTCCACGGACCGGTCTTCGAGGAGGAGATAGACCTCGAGGAGGCCACGCTGCCCGACCTGACAGATACCGGAGCACCAAACAACACAGCAGAGAATCATCCGTAGAAAATAATGAATAAAGACAGATATATAGCTGCACTGGAAATCAGCAGTTCGAAAGTGATCGGGGCCGTAGGCATAGCGGGCCAGAGCGGACAGCTTGAGATCATCGCGGTGGAGCAGAACAAATCGACCGATACGGTCAGATACGGTCAGATACAGAACACTGAGGAAACCTACACCCTGGCCAACTACGTGCTCGAGAGGCTCGAGCGCCGCTCCTCGATCTCTCCCCGCGAGATCACCGGCGTCTACGTCGGGATTTCGGGACGCTCGCTGCGCAGCATCCCGATCGACGTCTCACTCAGCCTTCCCGACGACACCGAGATTTCGGAGGCGATCATCGGACGGCTCAAGACCAACGCCCTTGACACCGACATAGACTCATCGCTCGAAGTGGTGGACGCAGTGCCGAGAATATTCAAGGTGGGGAAGACCGAGACCCACCGGCCTATCGGCATGATGGGCAACAGCGTGTCGGCCACCTACGATCTGATAGTGGCGCGCCCCGCCATGCAGAGCAATCTGAAGCGTGTGGTCAACGACAAACTCGGACTCGACATAAAGGGCATAGTGGTGACACCGCTCGCCACAGGATATATCGCGCTCAGCGAGCAGGAGAAGAAACTGGGCTGCATGCTTGTAGACATGGGCGCGGAGACCACTACCGTGACCATCTATTCGAGAGGCAATCTCGTATATTTCGCCACTCTGCCGCTCGGCGGCCGCAACATCACGCGCGACCTTACCTCTCTCAACGAACTCGAGGAGAAAGCCGAGGAGTTCAAACTCAATTTCGGAAACGCCATAGCACCCGCCACCCAGAGCCAGGTGAAAGTGGGACGCCACAGGCAGGCCGACATCAGCAACCTCGTGGTGGCGAGAGCCGAGGAGATAGTGGCCAACATTATCGAGCAGCCCCGGTATGCAGGGCTCACCGAAGCCGACATCCCGGAAGGGATCGTGCTTTGCGGCGGCGCCGCCCGACTCAACGGAATCATGGAGCTCATCGGCAAATTCTCCGGCCTTAAGGTGAGGATGGCCTCGCTGCCCCCCTATATACGCATGAACGACAACAACGGGCAAGGCATGGACTGCCTGCAGCTTGCCGCCATCATGTATGCCGGCGCCGAGAAGTCAGACGGCGAGTGTCTGCAGGTGCCTGTGGAGACTCCGGTGGAGACACCCCAGACACAGGAGGAACCCAGAGAGCAGACCCCCGGACCAAAACGCGGCGGAAGAATATCTTTCATCGCAAAAATCGGAAACAAACTCGGACGGATGTTCACACCTATCGACGATGACGACGAAGGCGAGGAACTCAACTGACGACATGGCCACAACACCACTTTTATTTACTTATGGAAGATTTTAGCAACAATATAGCGGACACTACCGAATTCACCGACGACCATTCCGGCGCCATAATAAAGGTGATAGGGGTAGGCGGAGGTGGCGACAATGCCGTCAACTACATGTATCGCCAGAATATACCGAATGTCAACTTCGTGGTCTGCAACACCGATGAGCAGGCCCTCAAAATGTCGCCTGTGCCCAACCAGCTCATACTCGGCTGGGAGGTGACCCACGGACGCGGCGCCGGCAACGACCCTGACAAGGGGCGCCAGTGTGCCGAGGCCTCGGCAGATGAGATACGCGCCCTTTTCGACCACAACACGGAGATGGTCTTCATCACCGCAGGCATGGGCGGCGGCACCGGCACCGGCGCGGCGCCGGTGGTGGCCCGGATCGCCAAGGAGGAGGGTAAACTCACCATCGGCATCGTCACCGTGCCTTTCCTCTTCGAGGGAAAGAAGAAGATCATGAAGGCTTTCGAGGGGGCGCAGGAGATGCAGAAGCATGTAGACGCACTCCTCGTCATCAACAATGAGAACCTGATCGAGATATATCCCGACTATGATTTCTTCAACGCTTTCGAGAAGGCCGACGACACCCTGGCCAACGCCGCACGCTCCATCTCCGAGATAATCAGCGAGGAATGCTACATCAATGTAGACTTTGAAGACGTGAAGGCAACGCTGAAGGAATCGGGCACCGCCATAATATCGACAGCTTTCGGCGAGGGCGAGAACCGTATCTCAAGCGCCATACGCAACGCGCTGCATTCCCCGCTGCTCAAGAAGCACGATATAAACACTTCAAAGCGACTTCTACTCAAATTCTCATGCAACCGCGCCAGCCAGCGACCTATCACCACGGTGGAGATGACTGAGATCTACAATTTCACATCGCAGCTCCCGGACAGCATCGACGTGAAATGGGGCATCGCCGACAATCCGGCGCTTGGCGACAAACTGAAGGTGACGATACTCGCCTCCGGTTTCAACCTTACGCTCGTGGACGGCGGCAAGGCAAAGTCGAAGGAAGGAAACGGGAAGGAAGACATCGTGCTCTTCGGCGGCGAGACGGACAATCCGGCCAGAAAGCAGGCGCAGGAAGAGGAGATGGACCGGCAGATCATCGAACTCTATGGCGCCGAGAAACTGACAAAGCAGCTGCGCGACGCCAACAAGGCGAAATATGCGGTGCTCGACCCCTCGCAGTATGACAACCATGAGGTGGCCGCCCTGCTGGAGAGAGTGCCGGCCTACAACCGCAACCAGCAATTTCTCGAGGAACTGCGCAGGATTGCCGACGGCAAGGAGAGCCGCGCCGAACGGAGCCAGCGCACCGAACGCGGATCCTCCGAAGTAATCACCTTTTAAACAACTTAGGTTTGGGGTCTTAAACTAAACATATAAACTCATAAACTTCTAAACCTCAAGTTGAGCGAAGCGAAACTTGAATTATCCGAATCTCCAACACACAATGACTACAGAGAATTCAAATAAATTCCAGATGGTGGCGAAGACCTTCCAGGGACTCGAGGAAGTGCTGCGCGACGAACTCTCCGCACTCGGAGCCGAGAATGTGGAGGCGGGCAAGCGAATGGTGCAGTTCGAGGGCGACCTCGCCATGATGTATAAGGCCAATATCTGCTGCCGTACGGCTCTGAGAATCCTCAAGCCGATCGTGAAGTTCACCGCCTCCGACACCGACGATCTTTACGACGCCGTCAGAGAGATAGAATGGGAGAAATACATGACTCCCGACTCTACGTTCTCGATCGATTCCACGGTGATCAGTTCAGAATTCACCCATTCAAAATTCGTCACTTACAGGGTGAAGGACGGAATCGCCGACCATTTCTATGATATCTGCGGACGCCGCCCCTCCATCAGGCTCCACAATCCTGACGTGATGCTCAATGTGCACATTTCCGAGGACCGCGTCACCATCTCGCTCGACTCGAGCGGCGAGCCGCTTTCGAAGCGCGGCTACAAGGTGGAGAATACGGAGGCCCCGATCAACGAGGTGCTCGCCGCCGGCATCATCCTGATGTCGGGCTGGAAAGGTGAGTGTGATTTCGCCGACCCGATGTGCGGCAGCGGCACATTCCTGACCGAGGCAGCGCTGATAGCGGCCAATATCAATCCGGGAATCTACCGCGACAGATTTGCCTTCGAGTCGTGGGACGACTTCGACCCCGAACTTTTCGAGGAGATATACAATGACGATTCCGGAGAGCGCGAGTTTGCCTACAAGATATATGGCGGCGACATAGATCCGGAAGCGGTGAGAATAGCGCGCCGCAACGTGAAGAGCGCCAAGGTAGACAATATGGTGGAGATTTCATGCCGGAGCATCGAGGAGTGGACCGACAATGCCCCGCAGGGTGTCTTGGTCACCAACCCTCCCTACGGCCAGCGCATAAATCCGACCAATATGACCGCGCAGGCTCTCTACCGCACCATCGGCACATGCCTCAAGCAGAATTTCGAGGGCTGGAACGCCTGGATCATCGGTCTGGAAGAGGGTTTCATGAAAGACATTGGCCTGAAACCCTCAGTGAAATACCCGCTGCTCAACGGCGCTCTGGAATGTACGCTCAACGAGTATGTGATGTTCAGCGGCAGTTATAATGATTTCCGCAGCGAAGGTGGTGTGATGAAGCATTCATCGGGTAAGGAGGATGGCCCTAAAGTGCGCCGCATGACCGACAAGGAGTGGGAAGACGACGCACGCCGTTTCGACGGCAAGAGCCGCAAGAAAGATTTCAGCCGCCATGACAAGCCCCGCCGCTTCGACGATGAGAAACCCCGCCGTTTCAGCGACGACAAACCCCGACGCTTCGACGGCGACAAGCCCCGCCGTTTCGATAGCGACAAAAGACGTGATGAACCGCGCAAGATAAGCAATCTGGGTCCGAAACTGGAGCGCTACGAGGAGACCCGCGCCCCGGGCAAGATGCGCAGCAGAAAGAATTTCCGCCAGTCGTTTGGCAAAGACGACGATGAATAATCCCTGTGTTGCAGCTACAAAAAAAACAACCTTATAAACTTATAAACTCATAAACCTCAATTTTCGCCTGAGCGAAAATTGAATAAGTATGGACAGCAACAACACAGCCGGACAAGGCTCGATAATAGCGGGTGCGGTAGCGGCGATCGCTATGATCGCCGCCACCGCACTGATCTTGCCTCCAGTAAAGGGGGGTGAGGTGTTTGGCATATGCGGCGCGCTGCCTGCCGGATGGTTCACTCAGTTGAAAGGGGAGGTTTTCAATGCCATGCTGCTGATTGTGGCGGTAGTGGCGGCCTTTTTTCTCAACCGCAGGTATTCATTCGTGAAAGGCGCCGACGGTTCCCTACCGGTGGCAATGGCCATATTGCTCGCATCCAATCCGGCATGTATCGCGTATCCCGGCGCATCGGTGGCGATGCTCATAGTGAATCTGGTGTGTCTCGACATACTGATGAAGTCGTATTGCGCGCGCAACGCCGCCACCGAGATGTTTGCGATCGCCACTTATCTTTCGGTGGGGTCGATGGTTGAATATGCTTTTCTGCCACTTGTGCTCGTATATCCCGTGATGGGGTTGATGACAAAGGTGATACGTCTTCGTGAGATCATAGCCTACGGCATGGGACTCGTGGCTCCATACTGGGTGGCACTCGGTTTCGGGATAATCGGTCCGTCAGATTTCCGTATGCCTGAGTTCCTTACCGTAGTGCCCGATACCGGCAGCGGCGGAATGCTCATCATATATGTGTCGCTTGGCGTCATGGCGCTCATCGACCTTATCATGACCCTGAACAATGCACTGCTCTTCTATTCCGGCAATATCAGGGTTCGGACCTTCAACAATCTGATAAATCTTCTCGGAATCACCTGCGGCATATCCATGCTGGTGGATTTCGGCAATTTCGAGGCGTATGCCGCCACATTCTGCTTCACTTCCGCAGTCCAGACGGCCAATTTCTTCGCCATCCGCCGCATACCGCGGAGCACCCTCTGGTTCTGGTCGATACTCTCCATATTCATGGCCCTCTTCGCCGCCATCCTCCTCGAATACGCCTGGCCTACCACATAGTGGAGCGTAACGTCAGAAATCACATGTGAATGTCTTTATCACCTCTTTATCCTCAGTTTTTATAGACAGCCTGAACCGGTGTTCGCCCACTGAATCCGGATAGTTCAGGAATCTCAGCAACCAATTGTATGTGGCAGCCATGTACGTGTTCTCATTGTTTATTTCCGACACCTTGTATCTTTTCAATCTATAAAATCCAGATGGCTCAACAAAATTGTATCCTCTGTATTCCTCAATATAAGGAGAATCATCCATGTCATACGGAAAACGTTGATAGTTGTTGTTGATAAATTCAGCCACACTCTCAAAAACACACTCCACCAAATCTGAAACATCACTTCCTGCGGGATGGTCTGAATCAAAATCGTCGAGAGCCACAACAGCCATGTAATCCAGACCTGAAGCAAGACATGTAACTGGACCGGAGGCGTTATGAAAGCCATTGTACGTCATGTCGTTATTCTCTTCACACAATTTGTCGTATAATGGACCGTAAGACACATTTTTGCCTGTCTCTTATACACATCTCCGAGCCCACGAGACACTGAGCGATCTCG
>USNC01000003.1 GCA_900555915.1 uncultured Porphyromonadaceae bacterium
GATGCAGGGTGATGATATCCTTGGGTGATGATCCGGTCTCCTTGCGTATGAGATCGGAAAAATATCCCGGGGTAAGACTGGCCTTGTCGGCGAAGAATGCCACTCCGGGCAGCTGGTCCTGCGGTCGGGATACATACTCCTTGACCTGCCTCACGAAATTGGCCACCACTTCAGAATTCACCTTATGGCGGGTGATGAACTGTCGGTCGTAGAAACGGTGAAGATACTCTATGAGCAACTGGATATTGGCCGATATCAAAGCCGATGAATGGTTGTCTACCGGATGCTCTATCTCCTGCTTCACCTGATTCAGGCAGAACAGGAACCTGCCCCGCTCCTCATCGGAAAGATGGAGCGCTTCCATCTCGCTGTAGTCGAAAAACGAGAAGTCCTTAATCTTGTCGGCCAAAGGCGTGCCATAGATCAGATCGGGATGAAACAGCAGCCCCACCACATCCGGCTTCACCTCATCGGCCACCATGTCTACATCTACGGTCTGACCAGGCGAGAAACTGACTATGGTTCCGGCCTGGTAGTCGTAGTTCTTTCGGCCATAGCGTATCGAACAAGCCTCATTGTTCTTGAGATACAACGCATACACTCCATATTCCACTGTGAAATGATTGGGCCACTGACGGGCCTCCTTAAGGTCGATCACCGACGCAAGAGGATGGCTTGCGGGCAAACCGTAAAATCGGTTGTAGGCATCTATCGAGTCGAGATTCAGTCTTTGTCTTTCCATGATGCAAAATTAATCTAAATTTCCAATACGGCAATCGGTGTATGAAAAAAAGGTAGGTTTGCAGGTGATTCCGGTAGGAGTATCTGCTAATTATGCCGTAAATTTGCACTATGAAAAAAATCATAATCGCCCTCGCCCTGATCATGGGTGCGGCATATACAAAAGCTGAAGACATGAATAAGAATACAGACACATCGCTCGCCCCGGCCGAGACGTTGCAACTGACTCAGGAATGGGACAAGGTATTTCCGAAAAGCGACAAGGTAGACCATAGGAAAGTCACCTTTGTCAACCGCTACGGCATTACTCTCGCCGCCGACATGTTTACCCCGAAGGGTGCCACCGGCAAATTGCCCGCTATCGCAGTGAGCGGACCATTCGGGGCGGTCAAGGAGCAGTCGAGCGGACTCTACGCCCAGCAGCTTGCCGAACGTGGCTTCCTGACGATAGCCTTCGACCCGTCTTTCACAGGCGAGAGCGGCGGCATGCCGCGCCGTGTGGCATCGCCCGACATCAACACTGAAGACTTCTCGGCTGCTGTAGATTTCCTGTCGGCGCTCCCGGAGGCCGACCCTCAACGCATAGGCGTGCTCGGTGTGTGCGGATGGGGAGGCATAGCAATTCAGGCCGCCATCAACGATCCGCGTATCAAGGCTACGGTGGCGTCAACCATGTACGACATGACGCGAGTCACAGCCAACGGCTACTTCGATGCCGACAACTCGGCCGAGAAACGCAATGCGGCACGCAGCGCGATGGCTGCGCAACGCACCGAAGACTTCCGCCGCGGCTCCTACAGACGCGCCGGCGGAGTGGTGGACCCGCTTCCCGACGACGCTCCGCAGTTTGTCAAAGACTATTACGACTACTACAAGACTCAGCGCGGTTATCATGAAAGAAGCGGCAACTCCACCGACGGCTGGAACGCCACTTCCGCCCTACCCTTCATGAACTTCAAATTCTTTGAATATGCCGGCGAACTCGAGAATGCTGTCCTTATCGTGCATGGCGACAAGGCACACTCCTACTACTTCGGCAAAGACACTTTCGCGCTCCTCAAGGGAGACAACAAGCAGTTGCTCACTGTAAAAGGCGCAAGCCACTGCGATCTCTACGACAGACTCGACATCATCCCATTCGATGAAATAGCAGGTTTCTACAATGAATATCTGAAATGACAGGATTTCCGCATTCCACAGGCAAGGGTCAGGCGGCTGAAACCGTCTGACCCTTGCAATATACATCTCAGGACGACGCCATCTTTTTGAGCAGTTCGGGCGTAATCACTGTGTGCCTCATGTCGGTTTTATACTTATTCAGTTCCATCATGGTGAGTCGACGGGCACTCTTCAACTCCGGAACTTCGATCTTGACTATCTTTCTTTTCATATCAGTTCCTCCTCTCCATCAACGGCATGACAGCATTCAAACCAAGCATCACACCGACATATGCAGCTCCAAGAGCAAAGAATTGTATCGACAACGGCCATGCCATTCTCAGCCATCCGCCTGAAAGGTAAGCAAAAAACAAAGCCCACAGCGATGCCTGCACGCAAACGCAGAGGGTGCACCAGCGATGGGCCCTGAAGCGCTGATACCATATGCTCCATACCGTGAACGGAAGGCAACACACATTGGCCAGCGCAAGCCAGGGCAACATATCAGGAAGCATCAGAAGCACAAGCAGGCTTACCGAGAAATAGGAAAACCCCACCTCGCTCCATCCGAACAGACCGAAAAATTTCGAGGCCTTCATATCGAGGATATCATCACACCCGCCTGCCTGCAGCACACCGCACACACGGTCGGCCGCCGCATTGCGTATATGCATCGATTTCTGTACAAGAAGATATGTGAAATACAGACCCGCCAGATCCACCGCCACTATGAAATAAGCCGAAACGTAATGATACAGTCCTCCGGCTGCAAACAGGAATACGAGCAGAAACATAAAGCACACCGAAAGCACCCATTTTTTTGCTTTCCCGAAAAATGCGAGCCGCGCATGAAGTCTATAGTCCGGCTCGCAAGAATCTGCGCCGGGATACGATATGAATACCGATCCGTCCCAGCCTTTAATGAAGTCTCCGGTCCGCGCTCTCTCCGCCACACCTTGCGACAAATAACCGACATATGAAGGTCCGACCTCTGTCACTATGACCTGTCCGCCCCGCGTCATAGCGATAAACGGGGGCGTAAGCGCTGTAATCTCGCTCTTGTCGGAGAGCATGTATGCCTCCGACCTTATTCCATACGTCTGCAGAAGTTTGAGAAAACCGAACATTGTCTTGAACGGCATGTTCTCAAACTGACCGACGGCATAATCTCTTGTGTAGGGCACTCCCAGCAGCGACAGATAGTCGCAGATCAGCGAATGCGGCGTCTTTGCTTTGTCCATATGGTTTCTATTGCTTTATGGCCGCATGCCGGTGATTACATGTAGGCCTGGATTCTCGACAGAAGCACCTGCCCGTCCATCTCTCCACTCTCGCGCCACACAGCCTTGCCATCCTTGTAGATAATGAAAGTTGGGGTGGAGTTTATCTCCTCCACATCGGCAAGTCTGCGGTTGGCATCTATATCAAGCTGATATACGTCTACCTGTCCGTCGAGCAATTCCTTGATTTCTTCCATCACCGGCATCATTCGGCGGCAATGCTGACACCAGTCAGCGTAAAACTCCACCAGCACCACCGGCGTAGTCTTGATTGCATCTGTATATTCCATGTGTTCTCTATATTAAATTAAAATGTTAACCCGCATGGCGGATTCATCGGTTTCAAATTAAACAACAAGTACCCTCTGTGTTTGGTTTTCTCATTTTCAAGACAGATTCTCCACAAAATACACACTCCATTTGTCGGATAAAGTCTTTTTTATTACCTTTGCCTTACCAAATCAAACTCATAATAATACTACCTACATGAAGAAGTATTGTCTACCAGTTATTTTATCCGCTGTGCTGATGCTGACATCGGCCGGCAAACAAAAGGAAGTCTCTTTCGATTCATACAATCACGACTTCGGCACCGTCAACAGCAAGCAAGGAGCGGTGAGCCACCGGTTCAGACTCTCCAACAATGGAAAAACACCCGTGACCGTGGCCCGCACGTCGCCGAGTTGCGACTGCATCCAGGCACTCATTCCGGAAAGCGCCATTGAGCCGGGGCAGTCGGCAGATATTCTTGTGGTGCTGGATCCATCGGGAAATGTCGGCAAAAGCATCCGCAGTGTAGAGATAATCGACATCAACGGCAAGACACTCGGCGCGCTGTCGGTGGAATCGGATATTGAAGAGGCTCCCTTCCCGGGGAATTACCCGTTCCGAAATACCGGACTGGGGGTGGAAGAGCGCGTGGAGAACCTCATATCGCTCCTCACTCCGGAAGAGAAAGTAGGACTGATGATGAATAAGTCAGTATCGGTCGACAGGCTCGGCATTCCGTCCTACAACTGGTGGAGCGAGGCATGCCACGGCATCCGCCAGGACGGCTACACCGTGTTTCCCCAGCCCATCGGCATGGCCTCCGCGTTCAATCCCGCCCTTGTCTACGATGTATTCTCGGCTGTATCTGACGAGGCGCGCGCCAACTGGAACAGATCAGACCATGACATATACGGCGTGGGGATGGGCGAGATATATTATCCCGGCAATCCGGAACTCACCTTCTGGTGTCCGAACGTCAATATATTCCGCGATCCCCGCTGGGGCCGCGGACAGGAGACCTGCGGAGAAGACCCGTATCTCAACGCCGTGCTCGGAGTCGAGACAGTCAGGGGGATGCAGGGCGACGACAGCAGATATTTCAAGACTCATGCCTGCGCCAAACACTATGCAGTACACAGCGGGCCAGAACCGCTGCGCCACACCTACAACGCATCCGTGTCGATGCGCGATCTCTGGGAGACATATCTTCCGGCCTTCAAGGCTCTCGTGAAAAAGGGCGACGTCAGGGAAGTCATGTGCGCATACAACCGCTACGAGGGAAAGCCATGCTGCATGAGCGACCGTCTTCTCATCGACATCCTCCGCAGGAAATGGGGCTTCGACGGTATAATTCTGACCGACTGCGACGCTATCAACAATTTCTACAACAAAGGACAGCACGAGACTCATTCCGACCCGATGTCGGCATCGGTCGACGCTGTCCTGAACGGAACCGATCTTGAATGCGGCAAGGTATTCATGTCGCTCACTGAGGCTTTGGAAAAAGGGAAGATCGAGGAGAAAGATCTTGACGCCCACCTGCGCAGGACTCTTAAAGGACGCTTCGAACTGGGAATGTTCGATCCCGCCCACATGCTTCCGTGGAGCGGCATGCAGGAAGCCGTCATCAGCAGCGAGCCATTCCATCAGCTGGCTGTTCAGGCTGCTCGAGAATCGATCGTGCTTCTCGACAACGACGGCGTGCTACCCCTTGACAGCAATGTGAAAAAGATTGCAGTTGTCGGACCGAATGCCGACGACACCTCCATGCTCAACGGCAACTACGGAGGCACCCCGACCGCCGCACACACAAGCTCTCTTCTCGACGGGATACGCGACGCTTTTCCCTCTGCCGAGATAATCTACCGCAAGGGATGCGAACTCGACGATGACTACCGCACCATACCCTACATGAAGGATTTCAATGACGGCAAGGGACTGCTGGTGGAATTCTTCAACAATTCCGACCTGTCGGGCGATCCGGCCGTGACCGCATATCACGACCGCCTCAACTTCTCCACTTTCGGGGCCTGGGGATTTGCAGAAGGGATAAGCAAGGACACTCTCTCCGTCAGGGTTTCCGGATTGTGGAAAGCTCCGTTCACCGGAGATATGAGCTACAACATCACCACCGACAACGGATATATCCTGAAAATCAACGGAAAGACAGTGGAAGACACATCCGGACAAGCGGGCAGGAGAGGTTTCGGATTCAACCGCAAAATAGATTACAGACAATACCCGGTCATCGAGGGCGACACCTACGACATATGTATCGAATACAGACACGGCGCATCTAATTTCGCAATGCTGCGCGGAGAACTTTGCCGCAGACAACTTGTGGAGTTCGACGACATAGCCTCAGAAGTGAAAGATGCCGACGCCATAATAGTGATCGGAGGCATATCTGCCCAGATGGAGGGTGAAGGCGGCGACAAGGACGACATCGAACTGCCTGCCGTGCAACAGAGGCTGCTGAAGGCGATGCACTCCACAGGCCGACCTGTGATAATGGTCAACTGCTCCGGATCCGCCATAGCATTCGGAAGCGTGGAAGGTGATTACGATGCCCTTATCCAGGCCTGGTATCCCGGTCAGGGCGGCTCGCAGGCTCTGGCCGAGGTAATAAGCGGCGCATATAATCCCGGTGGAAAACTGCCCGTCACTTTCTACCGCAGCAACGACGACCTCCCCGACTTCCTCGACTACAGCATGGACAACCGCACATACCGTTATTTCAAAGGCAAGCCCCAATATGCGTTCGGCTACGGTCTGTCTTACACAGACTTCGAGATAGGCAAGGGAAAACTGTCGCGCAAGTCAATGAAAAAAGACGGTAAGGTGACTCTTACCGTACCGGTCACCAACACAGGCAAGCGCCATGGCACAGAGACGGTGCAGGCCTACATCGAAGCGCTCGATTATGACGACGCTCCTTTGAAATCGCTCAAAGGATTCTCGAAAATCAGTCTGGCTCCCGGAGAGAGCGGACGCGCCGTGATAACACTTGATGCGGAAGCTTTCGAATTCTATGATCCGTCGGTCGATGAACTCTCACCGAGAAGCGGCAGATACCGGATTCTCTACGGCTCATCCTCTCGCGACGAAGACCTCCGCGCTCTCGAATTCACCCTGAAGGATTGACACTGAGTCATTCTCAAGTCTGACATAGTGGATAGCCCCGGGCTTTTGAAGGCCCGGGGTTTGCTGTATCTCAGGGTCTAAGCCCGGAAGTGACGCCTTGTGATTCAAAGTCGTGAACCAACTTGAACCATTATTCCTTAAAAAGTTTTAAAATAGTTTTACTATCTTTGCAAAAACAACTTAAATAATTCCAAATCTCATGAAACTCTCTTACATCTTCAAGTTGCTGCCACTTATGGCCATATGCCTTGCTTCGTGTGGCAAAGAGGACGGTCCTGACACTCCTCCACAACCGGTTCCTGATCCCAAACCGGAAAAGATGGAAATCAGGATATCCGCCGGTATCGGTGCGACAAAAGCCACAGATGCAGGTTTCGAGAGCGGCGACTGCATCGGTTTATACATTGTAAACCGATCCGGCAACGGCGCGAACACCCTCCGTCCTTCTGGCAACCATGTCGACAACATGCGATTCACACTCTCAAGCAGTTGGAATCCGGACAGCCCTATCTACTGGGAAGACAACGATACGCATGCCGATTTCTACATATATTACCCCTACCGCAAGATCTCGGATGCCAACAACGTGGAAATAGAGACAAAAACGGACCAGTCTTCGGAAGCGGACTATAAATCATCCGATTTCATGACCGGTATGCGATCCGATGTGGCTCCTACGCAATCTGAAGTCTCCCTTACTGCCAATCACCTTCTCAGCCGCGTCAATATCGGAGTGAAATCCGGCGACGGATTCACTGACAAAGCACTTAGCGAAGCTGACCTGAAAGTCAGAGTCAATGGCGTCTACACCAAAGCCAACGTCAATCTCGCGACATCTGAACTGAAGACATCCGGCAACCGGAACTCAATTCTCGCCTACCGCAATGAAGACTCTTTCAAGGCGATAGTAATCCCTCAGTCTGTGGATTATGGCAAACTGATCACTGTCAGTGTGAACGGTCAGGAATACAGTTTCACAAAAGAATTCACATTCGAACGGGCAAAGGAACATAATTTTACCATTACCGTGAGCAAGTCGTCAAACGGCATAAACGTCAACATATCCCCTTGGGTAAATGACGGCACCGACAACGGCGGCACTGCCGAGTGAGCAACAACCCAATTATTCAATGAGCTCAAAAAAACAAAAGTTTATGAGAATCGCATTCAAAAGCAATCATATCATCGCGGCCGCTTCTCTCGCGCTCGCGGCATGCAGCTCCGACCGGTTTGACGTTCCCGGAAGCGAGACGCAGGGCGAGATGACCATATCACTGTCGGGCCAGATCATTCAGGAATCTGTGACACGCGCCAATGACGACGGGTTTGCCGACGGCGACGTGATGGGTGTATATATCGTCGACTACACGGGCAACAACCCAGGCGTGCTGCAGAACAGCGGAAACCGCGGCGACAACGTGCGCCACACTTTCGACGAGCAGAACTACAGATGGAATTCCGCCTACGACCTCTTCTGGAAAGACAAACACACCAGAATCGACGTTTACGGCTACTACCCCTTCGGCTCGCCGGAAAATGTCAACTCTTATTCGTTTACAGTGCAGACAGACCAGAACAAGAGCAACTCAGACGGAACGATGGGAAACTACGAAGCTTCCGACTTCCTCTGGGGAAAGGTAGCGGGTGTGGAACCTACCGCCAGCGTGATACGCCTGCCAATGACCCACCGCATGGCCAATGCCAGAGTAAGACTGGAGGAAGGCAGCGGTTTTGCCGAAGGAGAATGGACTGTGCTTAAAAAGCAGGTGCTCGTCACCAACACCATACAGAACGCCTCGATAGATCTCGCCACCGGAACTGTCTCTCCGTCAGGTGAGATATCTTCGGCGGCTATCATCCCCACTGTCAACGACACCGAGTGGCGCGCCATAGTGGTGCCGCAGACCGTCGCTGCCGGGACCTCTCTCTTTTCCATAACCATTGACGGCACTCCATACAAATTCGCCAAAAACGAGGATTTCACCTACATGGCAGGCAAGATGAGCAACTTCACCATACGCATCGACAAGAAGTCAGCGCAGGGCGACTACACACTTACCCTAATCGGAGAAAGCATCACCGCTTGGGAAAACGACCTCGTAAGCCACGATGCCATTTCTCACGAGTATGTGATAGTGAAATCCACACCCGGACACCTGAAAGAAGCCATCGCCGATACGGGCAAGGACTACAAAACACTCCGGAATCTCAAGATCACCGGCGAGATCAACGCTCAGGACTTCTATTTCATGAACGAAGAAATGGACGCCCTGTCCGCCCTCAACCTGAAGGAGGTGAGGATACGGAAGTCTCGCAACACAACAGGCAACGGTTACTATGGTGGAGTCCAGAACGACGATCAGATACCCAACGGCGCCTTCTTCACCCACGCATCAAACCGGGGTAAGGAGAGCCTGACCCGGATAGTATTGCCGGATACCCTGACATCTATCGGCGCCCGGGCGTTCTACGGATGCCGCAACCTGACGGGGTCGCTGATCATTCCGGAAGGTGTCGTAGACATTCAGATGGGTGCTTTCACAGGATGCCGATCCCTTACCGGAAAACTCTCGCTCCCCACCACACTTCGCTACATAGGCACTTATCAAGATGAAGAGACAGGAAAGATTGACCTCACAAAAGATGAAGGCTTGGACTATTATCACGGAGTATTCTCCGAATGCGGGTTCACATGCGAACTCATCATCCCTGAGAATGTGGAGATCATCCGAGGATATGCGTTCGACAATTGCAAGAATCTCTATGGCAGTCTGAAACTTCCACATAAACTGAAAAAATTAGGTGAAAGAGCTTTCTTTATGTGCCTGAATCTCTCAGGGGCACTTGAAATCCCGCAGGGAATCACCGACATTCCCAATGAAGTGTTCACAAGTTGTGGATTCGATGGGAACCTCACTCTCCACGACGGCATCAATTCGATCGGACTTAATGTTTTCCAGAATTGCCATTTCAAGGGCGAACTGAACCTCCCCAAAAACCTGAAGGTCATCAACGACAATGTATTTTTCGGTTGTGATTTCTCCGGTGAACTCAAACTCCCGAAGTCTCTCGTCACTATCGGCGACAAGGCGTTCGCGTACAACTGGCGTCTGATGGGAACTCTTGAATTCGGTGAAGGTCTTCTCACTATCGGCGCAGGCGCGTTCGCCCACTGCCGCAGTATCGAAGGTCTCGTCTTCCCTGAGAGTCTCGAGAATATTCGCTATGAAGCCAGCTATCGTGAAGACGGCGGCGCTTTCCAGGGGTGCTATGGTATTGGATCGATTGTAAGCAAAAGCACTGTTCCCCCATACATCCAGCAAGGTGCTTTCGACGGGGTAGCCAAAGACAACTTTACAGTGGAAGTGCCGGAATCTGCTGTTGCCCAGTATCAGACCGCAGTTGGCTGGTGCGACTTCAAGCGTGTAAGCGCACATCACGAGCTCGTGTGCCGTCCGGCGGTGGCGTGCGCGATCTCCACGGAGCATAAGCAGACCATCGTCATCAATGCCGAGGGAGACTGGGAACTCGCTTCCAAACCCGACTGGTGCGAGCTGTCGCAGACCTCCGGCAAGCAGAAAAGTGAGATCACGCTCACTATCAAGCGGCATGCCCTCGGTGCCGAACCGCGTGAAGGAGACATAGTGTTCTCTCTCAAAGGCAAGGACTACACAAGCAGCTGCCACGTGACCCAATATGGATACGAATATGAGGAAGACCAGATCATAACCCTGCAGAAAGCATCCAGGGGCAACAACGGCGGCATCAACATCGTGATACTCGGCGACGGTTACGATGCAAAGGAGATTTCCGAAGGAAAACTGCTTGCCGACATGAAGGAAGAGATTGAATATTTCTTCGGTATCGAGCCTTACACTTCCTACCGCGACTACTTCAACGTATATACTTCTGTGCCGGTGTCGACAGAGTCCGGTGTCGGAACCATCAACAGCATCCGCTACAACCGATTCAACACTACATACACCGGCGGCGTCGGACTCCGGTGCGACTACGACGAGGTCTTCGACTACGCTATGCGATGCCCCACTGTCGACAGCGGCAACCTTGACCAGACTCTAATAATCATTGTGCCAAACAGCACTGACTACGGCGGCATTTGCCAGATGTGGGAGACCGGTGCGGCAATAGCTTTCTGCCCGAAGAGCGACTACGGTTATCCGCTCGACTCCCGAGGTGTGATACAGCATGAGGCAGGTGGCCACGGATTCGGAAAACTCGCCGATGAATATATCTACCACAATGCCTTCATCGACTACTGCGATTGCACATGCTGCGGACACGTGGATGCCATCAACCGGGCAAAATCGTTAGGCTGGTATGACAATATCGAACTTACAGGCAAGATGCACAGCGTCGGCTGGAGCCACTTCATATTCGACCCGCGCTACAGCAACACCGTCGACATTTTCGAAGGCGGCTACATGCACTCACGCGGAGTCTACCGCTCGGAGCAGAACAGCTGCATGAACAACGATATCCCATATCACAGCGCGATCAGCCGCGAAAGCATCGTGAAACGCATCAAACGATATGCCGGCGAACCGTACGACTTCGAGGAGTTCGTGGCCAACGACAGGCAGAACATCGCATCCGGCACCCGCGGCGCAGACTTCGGCCACACCGGCGACCGGAGACAAAGTTTCGGTCCTGTAATACACAAGGGGAGCCCGCTCGACAAGAAAAACAGATCTGCAATCTCCAAATCCAAAAGAAAATGAAACGCAATATCATATCAGGCCTATACGTTGCTATATCAGCGGCATGTCTCATCTCTTGCAGTGACGACTCCGCCAACCTGCAACCGAACACTACCGACAACAGAATGGCCATAACCTTCAATCTCAACCACCCAGCCGGTTCCCGCGCAACGGAGACTGCTTTCGAAGCAGGCGACATTGCCGGCCTCTACATGTGGGAGTCGGAGGCGACTCTTGGGATCGCTGGAAACACCATCAACAACGAGCCTCTGACATCCGACGGCTCCGGGTGGAAATTCAGACGACAGTTTTTCTGGGACAAAGGCACATACAATGCCTGCGGCTACTACCCTCATGTAGAAAACGCCACAAGCATATCTGACCTTCCCTTTGAGGTGCAGACTCGCCAGGACCGTCCGGAATCCAGACAATCACTGTCGGGCTATGAGGCTTCCGATTTCCTTTACGCGTCAAGAAAGGGGATTGTGGCTTCGGCTCAACCTGTAGAGATGACATTCCGCCACATTATGAGCAAGATATCGATCCGAATAGTAAAAGGAGAGGAGTTTGAGGGCGACATACCTGACGATGCCGTTGTGTATATCCACAACACAGTGACAGAATCCACCATCGACCTCAATGCCGGGATTGCCACCAAGACTCCACGCGGAAAAACCGGTACGATCACCGCCCTCCCGGTCGGCAACCACACTTTTTCAGCCATAGTTGTGCCTCAGCGCCTTGAAAACAGAGTGCCACTGATTGAAGTGGAGATGAAAGGTGTGTCGTATATGTTCGACTCAAAGTTCCTCTTCAAGCAGGGAACCCATCATCTTGTCAACCTGATAATCGACAAGAATCCCGAACAGATCAAAATCGAGATCGGGGGCGAGATACAGGGATGGAACTGACTCTCTGATGCATTCCGTTAATAAACATGATACGACATGATGATAAATAAAAAGACTACACTATTTACAAATTTATCACTGTTACTTCTCGTCATCATGTCGGGATTAGCGGCAGCCTGTCTATACAGGCTGCCCTCTCATTCTTATCACATTGATACAAAAGACGATGTGCCGGACAAACAGGAATTGCATAAAACAACCGAAAAACAATCGGACAGCTCGCGTACCAAAGACATCGCCACTGCTACTCTGCAGGCAGGGACCCTGCAGGATGCACCAGGCGATTCCCCTTCAGCCGCCGCTGATCAGGATGTCGCATCGTCTGTGACTTTCTCAGACACTGACATTCACCGTCTGCAGACAAAGTCGCACCCGTTTGCCGCGGAGGCCGGGAAGATTCTATCCGGCGGACTGCAGGCGGAAGACTCCGTGAGCAGAAGGAAGATTCTCAACTATTGCGAACATTTCCGCACCGCATACACGAGCAAAGACATTGATTTCATACGTCAGGTTCTCAGCGACAAGGCCCTCATTATCGTCGGACACACCGTGAGAACCGAGAGAAACGGACATGACTTCGGCGGTTCGCAGAATGTGGTCTACTCCGTAAGGTCTAAACAACAATATCTCAGAAACCTGACCTCCGTATTTGCGGCAAATAAAAAGATAGATGTGGCATTCAGCGACTTCCGGATATTACGACACCCCACTATGGAAGGTATATATGGAGTGACGTTGCGCCAGAAGTATGCGAGCGACATGTATTCCGACGATGGATACCTCTTTCTGCTATGGGACTTCCGCGACCCCTCCATGCCGCGAATTCATGTCAGGACCTGGCAACCTGCCGCCGCCATAGACGATGAGGATGACGTAATCGGCTTCGCTGATTTCAATCTCGAATGAATACAGACCTTGACTTATCATGAAGATTATCCTGAAAATAGTTTTTCTGATCTTTTTCTCCGCGATTGCAACGGATTTGCCGGCTCTTGAATTCAAAGTCGGATCTTTCAAGCAATTGCCCAACGATGTGTCGGCCTTCATCAATCCCGTGAAGGATCTCAACGACGAGGACTGCGCCCTGATAAAGGTGCTTGCTTCTGAAGACTTCGCGTTCTCCACTCCACTCGGCATTGTGAAAAGAATCGACAACACCGGCGAGATCTGGCTGTATATCCCCCGCAGATCGAAGAAAATCACAATCAAGCACCCGAAATACGGTGTGCTACGGGACTTCAACTTTCCCGAAAAAATTGAAAGTCATCTGACATACGAACTGAAAATCGAAGAACCGCGTCTCATCATTACACCCGGCGTCTCTCCATCAAATCCGCCGGTCCTGACCCGGGACACTCTGATACTCACTGTCACCGACACAGTGACGATGGTCAGACCTCCGGAACCTGCTCCATTCGTTTTCTCGGTCTCCGCCATGTACACCATCGGGGGCAATACAGCGACGTCTTTGTACGGCATCATGCTGACCGCGATGCGAAGACACGGGGGTTATCTTCACGCGGCGTCTGACTTCGGCAGAATAATTGAGACCGCGGCGAAATGCGACAGAGACGGATACATCGACGGCTATCGCCCGTTTTATGCAGCCGGTAGTCGCAACAGCAGTCTGCTTATTTCCGCCGGAGGCATACACCGCATCAACCGGCTGCTGAATGTATTCGAGGGTGTCGGCTACGGTTGCAACCGGCGATATTGGCGCAGGGCAGACTCCGAAGGCGGTGGTTTTGTGGAGAACAAGCATTACAGCTATTCCGGTGTGCTGATCGAAGCGGGCTTCAATGTCTGTCTCCGGCGCTTGATGCTGACAGCGGCTGCCTCCACTGTCGAATGCAGGCAATGGTTCGGTTCTTTTGGTTTAGGTTATAAATTCTGACAGCATGACAACACTGAGAGACAATATCCTCAACATCGCGCTTGCAGTGCTGTGCTTCGCCGGAATGATCTGCGGCGGATGCGCCGACAATGCAGTGCCGACCAATCTTGAACCGGTGATCAGCCGACTTTCGGCCGACGAGATAACCCGTAATTCGGCCGTGGTCAGCGCTGAGGTCGAAAACCGTGGAGTCGGGCTTTTCGAGTCTTTCCGCTTCGTTTGCGCCGGCGATGACGGAAACGTTTTCACTTCCGAAGAGATCCGCAATCCCTCCGGCAGGGTGCAGGCCGCTTTCGCCGGGTTGAGGCCCGGCACCCTCTACATCTTGTCAGCGGAAGGATCAAGAGGCGACGCCCTCATCAGATCGGAGGAGATCTCTTTCACCACCATGAGCAACGACCGGCCTACCGTCTCGCGTCTGTCGGTGTTGTCGTCCGGACCTACTGCCGCAATAATGCAGTTCCGGATCGACTCTGACGGTGGAGAACCCATATTGGAAGCCGGCTGCTATGTGTCGGAGATAAATGGAGAAGGCCAGGTTAAGACTGAAGCTGTAGTTCCGGAGGGAGACGACAAGGATGTCAGGATTCACATAATGTCTCTCACACCTCTCTCTGAATATCAGATACGCCCATACGCGATAAACGCCATAGGAGAGACTGTCGGCGACCCCGTACGACTGGTTACTGAAGACGCGGTGAGATTGACCCTACCCGGAGATCTCGATAAAGTATTGGATATGGCTTCCGTATCGGATGGCAGCATATCCATCTCCGGACCTCTTGACGGGGATGATTTCAAATTCCTGCGTTCCCTCATCGGCGCGGGCCTCTCACGCATCGACATCTCTGACACTTCCATTGCCGAGGGCGGAGCTCCTTACGATGGAAGCCGGTTTACTGTCAAGGACATAGTCTCGACCGGACTGTTTGCGGACTGTCCGAATCTTTCTTATATATCGCTCCCGCTGACCTGCACATCAATAGAACGAGACGCCTTCGCCAGAAGCTCAGGTCTTAAGGAAATATGCTTTCCGCCCGATGTCACTTCACTATTTCCCTCGACCGGTTGCTCCGCACTCGAGATAATTACCCTGGCGGATGGCAACTCAGTTTATGCAAGTTATGACGGAGTGCTTTTCGATGTCTCGCTATCGGAAATGATCTGGTTCCCGGCCGGAAGGACAAAGACTTTCGAAATGCCACCATCTATGACAAGGATCAGAGAGAACTCCTTCACCGACTGCAGTCTGGAGAGACTGATATTGCCGTCGACCCTGACTGAGATCGAGCGATACGCTTTCTACGGATCTGCGCTGAAGGAGATAGACATCCCCGACGGAATCCGCAACATCCCCGAAGGAATGCTGCAGAATTGCCGGAATCTGAAAAAGGTACGTTTCGGGGCCTCAACCGAATTCATCGGCAACTATATACTGGACAATTCTCCTGTGGAGCATCTATATGTAGATGCCACCATACCACCATATGTCTCTCCGGAAGCCTTCGTCCTCAATCAGGATCTGACCGAAAAATGCACTCTCCACGTTCAGCCCGGTTGCAGGAAGATATACCGAAACCACCCGATATGGGGAAAATTCAATTACATTACAGAAGAAAGTGAATAAGAACGTGACTGAAATATCAGAAGATACATCCCAATTCATATCCGGGCCGGAAATAAAGATTGAGGTGGGAGGGCTGATGACGGAAAAATATTCCAACATCACGCCTGTCCAAACGTCGGGAAACTCTCCGTTCGTTCTGCATACGGCTACAAGATACGGAAAAAGATACATGCTCAAAAGCATACGCGGGGAATATGCTTCCGACACACTTTATCAAGTGGTGCTTGCCAAGGAGTTTGAACTTGGCATAAACGCTGACCACAACTGCATCCGGCGCACTATCGGTCTCGAACACATCGACGGATTGGGCAATACTATCGTGCTTGAATACATCGATGGAGAAAATCTTGACCAGGCAATCGCGCGCAATCATATTCATCCCAAGCAATTCCGCAATATTCTCTCTCAACTGGCCGACGCTCTTGACTATCTGCATTGCAGGCAGATTCTGCACCGCGATATAAAACCGGCAAACATTCTGATCACCTATTCGCGCCATCAAGTGAAACTGATCGACTTCAGCCACTCCGACAGCGATTCATTCGTGATTCTCAAGAATGCTGCAGGCAGCGAGAGATACATCGCACCCGAACTCAAAGAGGGCAATACGCCACCCTCGGTGAAAAGCGACATCTATTCTTTCGGTGTCATCGCCAAAGCAATGGCCGCTATTGCCGGAGACCATGAACTGATGGACATCGCCCGGCGCTGCTGTGCGAAAAACCCGGACTCGCGCCCCGAGTCGTTTGCCGCGATATTCGAGACTTCTGCAAAGTCAAGGATTCTGAACCGCACCATGAGGATCCTCGAGTCGAAGGCACTCACCGTCATCCTCATCCTGTCCTTAATCGCCATCTGGCTCTTCATCATACACCATGCCCCCTCATGACGCCATACGATCCCACATGCCACCTCATGATCCCACATGCCACCTCATGATCCCACATGATCCCACACGATCCCACATGACATTTGAATAAAGAAATGAACCTACACCAAGCCCTTGCCGATCTCATAAAAATCACCAACAAAAACCTCGGCTACACACCCTCCACACCCAGCGAATTCGATCAGCTGACATACAAGATCGAACAGAAGACCAGACAACGGATAAGCCTCTCGTCTGTAAAACGTCTATGGGGATACGTAAACTACAATGGATTCCCATCGACCAACACCCTGAACAACATTTCCCGTTTCAACGACTTTGACGACTGGAACGATTACCTGCGACGCTACGGCGATCTCGGGATTGACGAGAGTTCCCATTTTCTCGACAACAACATGATAGAGTCTGAAACCCTCAACCCGGGCGACACCGTATCGCTAAGTTGGGAAAAAGACAAATCATGCGAACTCAAATATATCGGCAACCATAGATACCGGGTAATGGAATCACGCAATATCAAACTCATCCCGGGGGATGAGTTCCAGATGCACTCCATCACAATTGACCTCCCATTCTACGCCGCCGACATACTGCGTGGCGAAGAACGCATCACCGGCTACATAGGTGCCCAGACTTCAGGCATCAAGTCCATATCATTGCAACGCGGCCCACTCCGGCACTCGCCGGAATGAGCCGCGCTCACAATTCTCTTCCATCACAAATCCCCACAGCCATTGACCAATGACAATGGCCAATGGCGACGACTATAACCGTATCTTTCCGCTCTTGCCGCCCTTGCGGTAGATATATATCCCTTTCTCTACATTGAGATCAGAAAGAGATTCGAACTCCCCGATCCTCACGCCGCTTATCGAATATATCACGTATGGAGCATTCTCTTCAGATTCGATGAAATCAGCCGCGCCGGTCAGAAGACCGCCGGCCTCGAGTTTGAGGCAGTCATACAGTATGCCGGTGCCGCTCTTGCATCCCGATGCGGTCAGTTTCAGTTCGTTTTCACCCCGCCGCAGGATAGAAGCAGGAAATTTCACGCTCTCCACGCGGTGGCGCCCCGCCTGGTTGGCGCTTCTGCGCAGGGATCCGTCATCCTTCAGGCTCCACGATGACAGATTCTCTCCATTGACGGAAACGGCTACGGATGGCGAGTTGGACACGCCTGCAATCGAGGCTGTGAACTTGGCTTCACCGGAATACTCCTTGTCGAGTGTGAACTTCACTGTCCAAGTCCCGTTGCCTGTCTGCGCGTTATACCAGTCCTGCGCCGGATTGCTCACGCCTACAGTATATTCGAGCACCGAGGGTATGCCGTCGCGGGCCTCATACGAACGGGGATCGCCGCTGCGGTTGAACCCGTCGGCGCGCCGGTTGTTCTCACCGATATTCCAGAGCAGATCGGAATATGTCTCGGGAGCCCAGTCTATGACTCCGAGGTTCACATTCTCTGAATCCACATTCATCAGAGGCAACTCAAGTTCATCGGTTATTGTGCCTTTGGTAGCATATGCATAGAGGGCATATTCTCCCTTTCTCACATTCTTTATCTCGAAATTGCCTTCGGCATCTGTCTTCGACCAGAAGATATATTTTCCGCCTTGCGAGAGAATATTGCCGCCTGGCTCTGCAAGCACCACCTGCAAGGCGTCGCCGCCCTGACCTGTAGTCACATTTATTCGGCCGCTCACCGTCGCCCTGTCGAGAGGATAATATTCATTCTCAAGCCACTGAAAAGGCCACTGGCTCTTGAGTTCGGCCGATTTGGCGCGGGCGTCGGCGATCATCGCTTCTCTCGTCTCGCCCGAATTCACATAAATGAAAAACGGGCCGAAGATCTGTCGGTGGTCGTCGCTGTATTTCTGCGACGACGCTCCGATATGCTCGCCCTGCAGCATCTGTATGGTGATAGGCGACTTGCTCGTGGCATGCACCGTCAGTTCCTGACGCATCGGACCGCCATTGAGCCATTCATAACTTACCGGTATGTTCCAGACTCCGACCTTGCCGTTCATCAGGCCATGGAAGTCATCGCTGTCGATAAACTGGGCCCAGTTATATTTGGTATATATCGATCCGTCGGCCATTCTGTAAGTGGCATCCTGGATCGTATTCTCACTCTTCTCAGCCACTTTCATCTCATCGTTGGAAGGAATCTTGCCCTGCATCACGTCATCCACATAGCCGTCGAGAAAATCCGATGCCAGACGGGTGCAGACCCTTGTCTCCTTGACAGCGCCGACGCCGCCGGAACCGTAATGCGCGGAGTTACCCTCCACTATGACATACGTGTAGACTCCGCTTTCACCCTTGCGAAGTATATAACCCTGCTTGTAGGTGGGAAGCAGATTGTTGGCGCCTGCTGTGTACAGCACCTCGACATAATCGTCCGTCTGCTTCACTATCTCCGCTTTCCCGGCAGAGAGCGCACGGTTTTTATTCGAAGTGTAGTCGAAATAGATTCCATTGTTGCCAAGAATATTGGCGTCCCCGTTGGCAGCGTGCTTCATAGTCTTAGCCTTGCCGGAAGCATCGATGCTAAGGGTGATTATCCCATTCGACATAGTGCATGCCCTGGAATCCTGAAGGCTTACCGACATCACATCATCGGCCTTGGCGGCTGAGACCATAGCGGCAGCCGCCATCAAAATCAAGTATTCTTTCTTCATAAATCGTCAGTTAGGTTTTTGATTATGCAAATATACGAAAAAATTCCCTTTCCCACAACCC
>USNC01000004.1 GCA_900555915.1 uncultured Porphyromonadaceae bacterium
CAAGCTTACCGTGCCAGAAATTGTTCTCGACATCAATGCCTGCCGCTGCGAGACCGTCGAGAAAATCCTGTTCTGTGGTCTTGGTGAAGACCATGCGGCCCACATAGGTATGGTCAGCCTCCAGGAAATCGTATGCGAGCACGTCGCTGTATTCGCCGGCACCGTTGCTTGCGGTAGGACATTCATTCTGCTCAAAGAAGCAGTTGTAGAAGCGACGGTCTGCGAGACCGGGATTGTAGGTGTCGTTTGCTATGCTCTCCACATAGCCTGCGCCATGGCCGGCATTGCCCTGAGTTGTGTTCTTTGCGAATGTGCAGTTGACGAAACGCGACACATCACCCTTGAGTCCGCCGTTCATGAAGACCGCGCCGGCCTCGGATTTGCTACCATTGAGAAGGAATGAGGAGTTGGCGAAAGTGACCACGATATTCTTGCACTTGTCGTCTTTCGAACCATAGTTCTCGGCATTGTTGATGACTACCGCGCCACCCTGTCCGTCGATGGTCTTGTTCTGCACGAATGAGCAGTTTGTAAAGAGAGCGTCGAGCAGATTTCCGCCGTCTGTGTTGTTCTGCAGATAGACGGCACCGGCTCCGTTCCATGTTGTGTTTCCGATGAAGTCACAGTGATCGAACGATGCTGTGATCATTTCATTGAGCGGCCACAAGTGGATCGCGCCGCCGCGGCTGTTGTCAACGTATGTTCCGTCCACTTCCGCGCCGTTGCCCTCGAAGAGAGTGTTCGACACGGAGAGTACGCCGCCATTCTGGCAGATGGCGCCGCCACGGCGGTTAAGGTTGTTGATAAACTGCGAGTCCTTCACAGTCAGGCGTCCTGTCTGGAAAAGGATCGCGCCGCCTCGCTCGCTCTGGGGATTTTTGAGAATGATGTTGCCGCTTGAATGCTCTTCTGCCTTGAGCACGTCGAGATCAAGATGATTGTTCTCAAAGACGCAGTTTTCGATCTCTACCCTGCCATTGTCATGAATGAAGAAGACCGCGCCGCCCTCGCCGGGTGCGATACCATTCCTGAATGAGAGGTTCTTGAAGGTTGCGGTGGTCTTGTTGTTGTCACCGCGCACATAGAAAAGACGCATGGCCCCTTTGCCGTCGAACCCGTCATTGGCCGGGTCCTCGCCTATGAATGTGATCTCTTTCCAGGGAGTGAGTTTGCCGTCGACCGTGGTGTTGGACCCGTTCAGAAAGAATCCGTTCTGCTTTCCGTTGTTGTACGATATATAGTGTCCCCAAGTCCCGTTTTTGTCCTCGATGCCGTCTCCAAGTTCCTTTTCCTTGGAAAGATCGATTATTCCGGAGATATGGATGTTATCGCCAGCTTCGATAATGTCGTTCAGGCTGGTCAGTGTCGCGCGCGGCGCTGAAGCTTCAAGTCCGGAGTTGCTGTCGTTGCCACTCTGTGCAATGTAAAGATCCTTTGCGATGGCTGTTCCGGAGTATCCCCCCGCCATAAGCAGAACGATCAGTGAAGATGTAACTGTTTTCATGAGTTTTTTGTGATTTAGAAATGTATATATAGGTGCGCTCCTAATATGTGCCGACAAAATTATCCTCCCCGGATTAATCGGTATGTTTTATTGTAATTAATGAGTGGTTAAAAGCCGAAAACATGTTGTAAAACATATAAAACAGGCCTTTTCACGCCATAATCATCATAATTTTACTTAAATATCAGGAATGTCACGCAGGCATGCCTTTTCCGGCATTAAGCGTTTTTTAATTCCCGCGTAGCCGCTTTTTCAGTTTTCTTGCCGCGTCGCCCACTATTTCAAGGTAGTGGTCCGGCTTCAGATTCTCCTCGACAGCAACAAAAGATGTGCCCGCTGAGTCTACCGGGACCTCGGATGCGCACTTGAATATCGCGGTGCCTTCGTCGATCTCATCAAACATTGCCACATAAAGCATTTTCGCGCCCATTTCCAAAGAATAATCAATCTGGGTCTGAAGGAACTTACCCTCGAGCCGCGGGATAGAGAGGGTCTGATGGCCGTACATATTCTTCCACGAAAAGCCCGGAAACACAAGAGGGGCATAGTCAAGGCCCTCTTTCCAGCACCATGACGCATCATCCCTGAGTATTGACCTGAAATTATCGAATGTGTCGGGAGTGTAGCGCGCCACAAGCCACGGCATCACAATATCGCACTGCCGGATGATGTCGTGCAGGAGTGGGTCGTCCGTGGCGTCTTCCCTGAGTTCGCGCCAAAATGTCGGGACTCCGATCATGACGCTGTAACCCATATCCTTCAGGCGCGAGATGACTTTGGCGCAGTCTTCAAGTCCGTACTTACGCCCGTCGTCGAAGCCGACTCCCCATATCGCCACGAGAGGCTTGCCATTGTGGTGAAGATATGACGGATTGGCGTTTCTGTCGAAAATATGATGATTGGCCGACAACTCTGCCATATCCTGAGGAATTACCGCCAGGTCTTCTCCGCTCACCCCACTGAGATCGTACATCACACAGATGGCACGGTCGTAATCCAGTGCCGATCTCATGGCCGACGACAGCACCTTATTGAAATGCCGGCGTCCGCTTTCGCCCTTGATCTCGCTGACAAACCGCTGCATGAACACCCCGTCGAGTCCATATTCCCTCATCCACCGGAAATGTGTCGCCACCGTCGACGAGTCGTATGAACTGAACACCCTTGCCGGTCGGCCATCGGGCATGACGAACTCCGTCGGATATGTCTTTTCATATTCCGACACATCGGGCCACATGTCGACCGTGGCGGAACCGGGGCGGAAGCCGGAGCTGCCTCGGTAATGATAGAAGCCTCTTCCCGCACTGTCGCCCTCGGCATTGAACCAGCCCTGATACCCGGCCATCACCAGTCCCCGGTAGCTGTCGTAGACTGTCGGAGCTGCCGCTCTTCTGGCAGTGCAGCCTGCCAGAAGCAGGCCGCACACTCCTATCACTGATAACATTCTCTTCATCTTGATACTGATTTGGCAAGAAACTCGGATGAAATATCGGGATTCTTTCCCCACTCACGGTTTGCCTTTGGCCCCATCACGAATTCAATCTTGCCTCCATTCCGGAGATCTTCATGGCTGAACCATGGTGTATCCAGCGTTTTGCCGTTGAGTTTCACCGACTGGATATACTTGTTGGTGTCGGATGTGTTGCTGGCCACGATCTCAAACTTCTTGCCATTGTCAAGATGGATTACGGCGTGCTCAAACATGGGAGAGCCTATGCTGTACTTGGGTATGCCGGGGGTGACCGGATAGAAACCGAGCATCGAGAATGCTACAAAACCCGACATTCCGCCACCATCCTCATCTCCGGGAAGACCCATCAGGTCATTTCTGAACCATTGGCGCAGCAAGGTGCGGATTCGCTTCTGAGTCTTCCATGGCTGCCCGGAATAATTGTAAAGATAGGGCACATGAAGGCTCGGTTCGTTTGCCATCGAGAATTGTCCGACATTGCCGGTATGGTCAGGCAGCTGGGCATAGAACTCAAACTTGCTTTTGCCGAGAGGCTCATTGAATGTCTCGTCGAGTGCGTTGTTGAAAGCCTGCGGACCGCCCATGAGCTTTATGAGATCCGGAATATGATGGGGCACGTCCCAACGGTAGACCCATCCATTGTTCTCGCCATAATACTCCCTTGCGCCCATGCCTCCGGGATAGCGGTAATCAAATGGTTCGATAAATTTACCTTCGGAATCCTTCGGATGGAAAAATTTGGTCTCCGCATTGAAGATATTGCGGTAGTTGTATGAACGTCCGTCGTAATACCGGGCCTCTTCTTCCTTTCCCAGTAATTTCGCAAGCCGGCCCAGACACCATTCGTCGTAGGAGGTGCCGAGAGTGACGGCTACCGGCTGACGCTTCTCGAAAGGATGGACCTCGGGTATCGTTTCGGTCTCGCCAGGCGCCAGAGCCGGTATGTATCCGTGCTCCTTATAGAATTGGTCAAGTTTACCGGCCGGTTTCCCCGACCATGGAGCCAGCGTCTTGTTCTCTATGCCTCTGCGGCAGGCCTCATAAGCAAGTTCGAGATCAAATCCGGTGAGTCCTTTGGTATAAGCGTCCACCACGGTGGCCACTCCATGGTTGGAATTCATGCGCCTGGTGTCGCCGGTAATTTCCGGGAATGTCGGCATCCACAGACTATCGGTCTGCTGGGCCATGCGGAGATAGGAATGGATGATGTCAAGCTCAAGTTCCGGCTCTGAAATGACACGCAACGGATGTGCGGCACGGTATGTGTCCCAGATCCAGTCATCCGTATAGAAAGGATGGCCCTCGTCATCGTGGACTTTCCCATCCGAGGCGCTGAAGTACCGGCCGTCCTCGCTCAGGCAGACAGGTCGCTCATATGTGCGGTAGAGTGACGTATAGAAGAGGGTCTTGTCCCTGTCGTCTTCCGTCTCCACCTCGATTTTGCCGAGAGTCTCGTTCCATATGTCACGGGCTGCGCCGGCTACTGAATCCACATCATAATTGCCGATCTCGCGACGCAGGTTGCGCGCGGCCTGCTCCTCGCTTATGAAAGATATGCCATATCTGATGTTAAGCACTTCCGTATTGTCATAATTCAAGGCAAGCGCGGCATTCTCGCCCGAAACTTCATTGCTGTTTTTGCCGTCGGCTACAGAAAACACCTCTTTAGGCGACTGCTTGCTCTCCATGTAAAGATATACCTTCACATTGTTGTCGAGATTCTGATACCCGCTTATCACATTGCCCTCATGCCTCAGGGCGCCGTTTCTCGTGTTAAGGATGATATATGCAGGCGCATCCGGATTCATGGCAAGCTCGTAGACTGCCGACTGATGCGACGGAGCGAACCTGACGGATATCTCCGGCTCGTCGAGATACACGGAATAGAGATACGGCCTGAGGTCCTCGTTGTCGTAGGAATACGCGATGACCGGAGCGACGGCGTTTCTCTCGCCCTGGAACGGCGAAAGATTGAAGGCCGATTTCTCCCGATGATTGGTCACTATGAGCGGAAGTCCATTGATTTTATCGGATGTAAAATCGGAACGTTCGGGCACTACACGCAGCATGCTGTTGGGTAGATGCACATTGGGGAAAGCCGGCACAAGCAGATGACTGACATTGCCCATGTATGGATTCACATAATCCACAGGAGTCTTGTCTTCATTGACGCCGGGCATGGCACAGCCCGTCAGCAACCCTGCCAACCCCGAATAAAGAAGCACTTTAACATTCATGGTTTTTGACTGATGTTGGTTTTTATAATTTACTTCTACAAAATAAATCCCCATTGATTAATTGACTCTTAGCCATCGCTTAATAATCGGTTAACCCGCGATTAATCCTATTTTTTTGCTGTTTTTCATTCAGCAAAGACTTTTTTTCCTGCCCGGGATATACATGAAAGTGGATTTTTTTATTAAATTTGCATTATGTTTGTTCCCTCGGGTAGTTGTTCAGATTAAATGAATACCACATGCGCATGCCATTCCGACACGGTTTCATCTTTCCGGGATGGAGAGATACGGACATCACCTCATGAGCAGCTACTCACCAGTGACTGATACTATAAGATGAAAGATAAAAAAGCTACACTTCTGCTCACCATCATGCTGATGATCGGCAACATGATCTCATGCTCATACGGAATGGAGTATGGACTGCGATTCAAGTCCCACTCCTTTCCCGCCGACGAGCGCACCTCCCTGCCTCTCGGACACTCGTCATATAAGTTTGACGATGAGTTCGCTTTTGGATTTGAAATGGGATTTTACGATTCAAATCGCTTTGGTCTGATATACACGGTCACCGGCAACGACGGCACTCAGATTTCCCTTGTGTCGTCGGCTGTCGACGGCGGATACCAGCCGGGTATCGTGATCAATGACAAACTGCATCTGATCCCGTCGTCGTTCGATGCCACTCCGGATCATCCGGCTCATCCTATACTCATACTGAAACGTCATGAGAACAAGGTGATATTTGTCAATGACAAGGACAAGCAGAGATTTTCTTTTCCGGTCGACCTGTCAAAGGTCAGTTCGGTAAGCGTCAACCTCGGGAGATGGCAGACCCAGGCCTCCGTAGCGCCTGTCGAGATCCAGGATGTGAGAATATTCATCGAGAAGCAGAATACCCACAAATGGGAACTGAGGGAGCACAAGGGGGATTCCGTATATGATGAATTGAACGGAGTCCTTGCCGTAGCCCACTCTCCACACTGGATATTGGACGACCACACAGCATGGTCGGAGATATTCTCCCTTAAGACTGACGAGAAAATACAGACCGCATTCGATCCGGCGACTGAAACCTTCTATATCGTCAGTCAGGAAAGAATCACGGAATTCAACCCCAGCTCCAACACATCGAGGAATATAAAGGTGGAGCATGATGGAAGGGTCATGAAATTCTCCAATCATCTCGTATTCGACACAATCTCCAATTCCCTTCTTTCATACGACATTGACTCGCGTCAGACCAATTCTTTTGATTTCGCCACATCCGCATGGCAGAAAAACATAGATTCCGACAGCGAGCCCAGACATGCCAACCATGGCTATGCTGAAGACGGCAGACATGCTTATCTTTTTGGCGGATACGGATTTTATCTTTATAACAACAACCTTGTCAAGCTTGATCTCCGTACAGGCACGATGGAGGACATCACACTCCACCCTCTTCCGGATCCACGGACCTCAGCCTCGCTATGTGTGGCCAACGGCAGATTATATTTGTTTGGCGGCATGGGCAACAGTGTGGGCAAGCAGGAGATTCCATCCAAGCATTATCTTGACCTGTGGGAATATGACCTGGAGACCATGAAAGGAAAACTCGTGTGGGAGACTGACACCGCATCTTACGACTTCCTTCCATCCCAATCAATGTATTACGAGGAGAAGGACACTTGTTTCTATGTGGCATCCACGCTGTTCGGGGGATGCATGATGCGTATTTCCCCGAAACGCCCGGGATACGAGGTGGTGTCACGGCCGATCCGGTCAAAGATGGATTTCCGTGACTGCGTTTTTAATCTTTACCGTTCCTCCAACGGACATAATTTCTATCTGGTGATCGACAAACGTCTGAATGATTTCAGCCACGACTATGCCATATTCCGCATATCCTATCCTTTCAGGGACGCCTTGGTCTATGATGTGTATCATCCGGATTATACCGGCAAGAAATCATACGCATGGCTATGGTGGCTGACAGGAATTGCATGCATACTCTCTCTGGCCGTTGTCTTAATCCTCGGAAGAAGGAAAAAAAGGATTGGCGCCCACATGCTGCCGGAAGCCGATGCCCCGGCAGTAAAGGAACCGCAGACAGAAACCAAAGTTGAAACGGAACCGGAGAACGAAGCCAGGACAAACGAAGCCAGGACAGAAGAAGCTCCGGCAGACGAGACCTATACGGAAGAAACTCCGGCAGACGAGTCCACTACGGAAGAAGAAGCCCATCAACCCGATGCAGAGAAGCCGGCTCGCGACTCTGAAAGAAAAGTTCATTTCGACCGCAGCAGAAGTGCGATCTCATTGCTCGGCACTTTTCAAGTGAAAGACAACGACGGAGCTGACATCACTCCAAAATTCACCGCCAGAATCAAAGACCTCCTGATCATCCTCGTGCTTTACAGCGAAAAAGACGAGAAAGGGGTGAGCTATGACACTCTTGATGAAGCCATATGGGGAGACAAGGACGAGAAATCAGCTAAAAACAACCGCAACGTCTACATGCGCAAACTGCGCCTGCTGCTTGAAGAGGTGGGTAACGTCGAGATCACTTACGACAAGGGTTACTATCGACTTGAGCCGAAAGAAGGAACAATTGTCGATTATCATGAAATAATGCAACTTCTGCAGAATGAAAGATCTGCAGGCAATTCAGCGGAAGATCTTGACAAAACACTTGAATTGCTCCTGCACGGACCGTTGCTCCCCAACTTCTCATGCGATTGGGTGGATGAGTTCAAGAGCCGGTTCTCCTCAACAGCCATTCAGTTGCTCACCAGGGAACTTGAGCGCAACAGCAATTCTTCAGATACGGACCTGACATATAAAATCGCAGAGACCATATCCCGGCATGATATGCTGAGCGAAGAGGCTCTCATGATAAAATGCCGTATCCTTACCGCCCAGAAGATGAAAGGTGTGGCCAAAAACACATATGATGCTTTCTGCCGGGAATATAAGAAAAGCTATGGAGAAGAATACCAGGTATCCTTCTCCAGCATCATCCGGTGATATGAAAAGAGACCGCCCGTGTACTATCCACCTGGCGGTCTCCGTGCATGAATATTGAAAAAACAAGTAAGCCTACTTCATTGCCTGCCTGACCATATTGGCAAGCAGGCGTCCGGCGATCGGATCGGTAGCGGCTCGGTCGGTGGTCATGGTGGAGACGATGGCTTTGCCCTTTCCATCAGCGATTTCCATCATTGTCAGTCCGCGCATTGATTCGATTTTCCTGATCCTGTCCTCAGGTGCGCCTCCGTCGATATAGGCATGGATCTTCATCTGAGATGCAAGTTCCTTCAGATTGTCATTGCGTACTGTCTTGAGAGTGGCGTTGCACGCAAGGGGAATCTCACGCTTGTTGTTGTTGAAATAGCGCAGATCGAGCGGATCAAGACCATCAAACACATCATCGTCACTCCGCTCCATCACCACGATATCACCTTCGGTAGGGATAATCACACCGGTGACGTATTCAGGATAAAGGGTCTCGACAATATTCCTGCCATCAAGCACAAGCAGCCGCCCCCCCTTCGACTGATAGTCGCGGAGAAGTCCGGCCTCCACGGCTGTCAATGAGTCAAGACCTGCGATTATGCAGAGATCAGACTTTTTCTTTTTGCCCACCATCTCTGCTACAGACACGGCCTTCACGCAGTCCACGCCGACGGCATTCAGGGAGGCCAGCGCAGCATCATTGCCCAAATACATGATCTTCTGTCCGTCGGAGGAAACCTCAGCCCATGTCCTGGGCGCAAATGTCAGGTCATATTCATTGGATGATATCTCTTTGCCGTTTTCCTTCAGGGAGAGACGTAGCTTGCCGTAGCACTTGCCGTCAGAGATATTCTCCGGGACTGTGATTGCGGGTTCGATATATTCCCGTCCGTAATAAGCCACTTCGGGGAAAGTCTCGCTACCGGTCGCCGCCTGATTGCCATGCCCATCAAGGATGGTCCATGTGAGTTCGGTCTGGCCCAGATCGCGGCCTTCGTTATTGTCATTCACCACATAGATCCTCGTGGGGATACGTTCTCCCGCATAATAATTGCGTCCCCACAGTTCAGCGCTCACCAGCACTGGCTGCATCGCCCGCTGCATCGCGTAATATGTAGGCCATGGAGCGATCTTGTTTTCATCGTAACACTGACGGAACCATGTCATATACGCGAAATGCATTATACCAGAAGCGTTGGGATTCGACCGGCGCAGAGCCTCGGCAAGCTCGCCGGTGATGAAAGACTGCACTTTCAGGAATCCTGCCGGGTCGGCGAAGTCGTAGGCTTCATAACCGATAAGTGAATATGGATTCTGATGTATGAGCTGGTAGCTGCGTGTAGGGTGTCCCGTCTCCGCATTAGGATAGCCAGTACTCATTTCCTGACTGATCAGAGGCCGGCCCGGAGTGCGGAAATTCTTCTCGAACTCACCGTTGAAGAAACGGAACACCGAGTAATCATACCAGTTGTAGTAGGCATGGTTGTCGTCGATGTCTCCGTCATCCACCGTCGACATGAATTCCTCGCCGAAGCGATTCACACCGTTGCGGCGCATATAGTTGGAGTCGAACGAAATGGGGCGGGTGGGATCCACCTCACGCATATCCTTCACCACATCGGAAATGATGTGCATCTTCTTTTTGGCACGTTCAGTATCTGCGTCGAGGTCGTAGAATTTCATCTCATTGTTGATGGTCCAGAAGATGATCGAGGGATGGTTGCGGAATTTTTTCATGACCTGAAACCACTCATTGCTCCAGAGGTCGAGAGTGGCCTGCGAAGGAATGGGAGTGGAGTGTATCATCAGCCACGACCATGTGCCCTCGAAGCTCACGGCGATACCGTTGCGGTCGGCCGCATCCATCCAGAGCTGGTTCCAGGGCGTGGTATGGGTACGGGTGGAGTTCACATTTCCCTCGCGCATCATCGACATGAATTTGTCGGCCAGCGCTTCATTGTTCATACCCAGTGAGAACGGTATGTGGTTGCCACCGCGAAGCCAGAATTTGCGGCCGTTGAGATAGAAGAATCCATCTTTTGTCTCGAATGTGCGGAATCCTGAAGTCACGGCATATTCATCCGACTCTTTCTTGCCTTCGAGAAGACTGAATCTGAAGTCATAGAGGTTTGGGGTCTCCGGCTCCCACAGTTTCGGTGCGAGGCCGTCGACCGCTGCCATGTAGGTCTCTTCCGTGCCCGGCTGCTGGCTGAGTTTTTTCAGGAGAGTGCCTGAATACAGTGGCTCGCCTGTCTTTTTATCGGTGATGCTTACGGCGATATCGAATTTACGCTTCTTCGAAGAGTTGTTGCCTACAGTGATCTCAAAATCAGCGCCCGTGAGAGAAGGCTTCACATATACATCTTCCACGAGCAGAGGATCGGAAACCACGAGTTTCACAGGCTGCCATATTCCGGCGGGATTGTCGCCGAAAAAGCCGTGGGGTATGTCGGCGATCACCTCTGCGTTGGCGGTGGCATCATTCTTGTTGTCTTCGACATCCTTGCGCACGGATGAGTAGAAATTCTCCATGGCGTCGCTTGTCTGCGGTCCGGCTCCCTTGATGTCGCGAACCACATTTATGGCTATCAGGTTCTTGCCGGCATGCAGATAAGGAGTGGCATCGACATCGAAGTTTCCGAACATTCCGATATGCGAAGCCGCCTTATGGCCGTTGACATATACTTCCGCCACCTTTGACACCGCATCAAACTGCAATGTCAGCTTCTTGCCCTTTATGTCGGATGGAAGTTCAAGCCATTGGCGATACCATGCGCCTTTGGTCTTGCGATGGTCGAATGTATAGTTCTCGCAGCGGTCGGTCTCCTTCTGATAATATGTGTCTGACACTCCCTTGGGCTGTGAGCCGCGCGGAGATGGCATTGTCTCGCCATGAAGCCATATGCGTATAGGCGACCAGAAATCAGGCACATTCATGACATGCCAGTCGCTGTCGTCCTGACTGTTGTCAATTGCCTTTGAAGTATCGTCCATCTGATATGTGGGCATGAAGAGCCAGTCGCCGTCGAGCGAAAACTCGGTGCGCACTCCATCCAGGGTCTGGAGTTTCTTGGGAGAATAGGCCGCCCTCTCTTTCTTGCGCTTGGCTTCTTTCTGCGCCGGACTGAGCACAAACGACATCTCCTTGTTGCTGACATCTTTAAAGGCGTCATCGGCAAGCGGTGATACTTTCAGTTCATCGAATTCCGTCTCTATCCAGCCGCCTCCGAGCGCGATCTCTCCCGTCTCGGCAAGCTGCCATCCGTTGTTGTCCTCAACGTCTATGTAAGGATATCTGCTGTCGTTGACAAAGACCCTCATGCGCTTCCCGCACACTTCGATCCTTACATCTATCCAGTCACCGGGTTCGGGATGAAATCCGAGCGGACGCACGCCCATCAGTTCATCCGTGCCCATATATCCGGTACGCATCAGATATATGTCGTCCTGCAGGCCCCCCTTGATACCGAGAACATACCGGTCAAAACGGTTGCGGGTGCGGAATCCTGCCCAGATCTGCACCTGCTCGGCATCCTTCGGAGCCCTGGCTCTGAAACTCACCGAATAATTCTTCCAATCCGGATTGCCGAAAAGGACATACTGGCCTTTGGTAGTGAGGACTCCGTCCGACACTCTACTTGTACCCCTCCCCATTGTCCGGAGGGTCTGGGCTGCATCGGAGAAATCATTATGCAGATTCTGCCCGGAGACGTAAAGGATCGTCGAGCAGGATGCAGCCAGAAGCATCATTCTTTTTATTTTCATAACTGTTGGTTAATTTACTTGGTGCAAATGTAGGATACGGGTGCAAAAACCCACTTAATCTTCGGTTAATTATCGTATTTTATGCTGTATAACATAAAAAAAAGCCCCTGACTTCTGAAACCTGAAGCCAAGGGCGCTGTGTCGGCATGCCGCAGCTGTCATGACACCCTGAATGAATCTTCGAGACGTATGTCCTCCGACGAGGATCCTACCATAACCTTGAATTCTCCCGGTTCCACCACGAAATGCCCCTCTTTATTCCAGAGTCCGAGATCACGTGGTGTCAGAGAGAAAGACACCCTGGCCGACTCTCCGGGTCTGAGAGTGACGCGCTCAAATCCACGGAGCACCTTCACATATGTAGTCACCGAACTGACAACATCGCGCAGATACAGTTGCACCACCTCATCTCCGGTCACGTCGCCTGTATTGGTGACGATACAGCTCACCTCGACATTTCCATTGACTCCACGTGCGCTTTGCGTGATTTCAAGGTCAGAATATCGGAAATCAGTATAGCTCAGTCCATGGCCGAAAGCATAGAGTGGATGCGCCACCCTGACAAATCCGTCAGAATCAGCACCCGGTTTGAAAGGGAACGACAGCGGCAGCTGACCCACGGACTTCGGAAACGTAACAGGAAGACGGCCTCCGGGATTATAATCACCGAACAACACCCTGGCAATCGCGTCTCCGGTGAATTCTCCGGGAAACCATGCATGGATTATCGCCGGGATATTCCTGTCCGCCCAATTGATTGAAGCTCCAGAAAAAGAGTCCGCATTTCTTTGGGTGCCACATGGGGATCAGTTCGGGTCTGACCGTCGCGGCCTCCTACGGGCACGCTGTAGACGGCAAAATGTTTCGGAGTGGATGCCAGTCCGTTTTCCTGAAGTCCCAGTATCATCTGCTTGCCCAGCTCCCCTGTCAGGTACGGGTCTTCTCCATAACACTCCACCACCCGTCCCCAGCGGGGATCGCGCGATATGTCAAGAATAGGGGCATATATGTTTGTATATCCCAGAGCGTTGGCTTCTTCGGCCGTCACTTCGGCTATCGCACGGATCAGACTCCTGTCCCATGTGGCGCCCTGGCCGCATTGTGCTGGAAACATGGTAGCCCTGTCATGGTTCAGACCCCGTATTCCCTCATTGGTGAAATCTACTGGAATTCCGAGACGCGTGTTTTCTACAAACCAACGCTGTATTGCCCGGCGGTTCTCGATGCTGTTGCTGTAGGGATATGAAATGGATGATCCAAACGTGCCGAGGCCATTGGCTTGCTCGTCGATGTTGGCAATTCCGTCTTTCCATATCTCGTTGTCCCAGCCATCCGTGGGCAATGAGTCTTTCAGCACGCGTCCCGAGCCATAAAGCGTGGCCAGCTGGCATGTCTTCTCATCCATCGTCATCTGCGACAACAGATCTTCCACCCGCAGTTCGACAGGCATCTCAGGATTTTCAAAGATATCCCGCACGCCGTTCTTGTTGAAATCTATCCAGTTTTTCTTGTAAATCCCCGTCGGGGAGGCTTCGTTAAAGCATGCGCCGCTGCCTAAGAGCAGACTGAGGATCAGAGTTCTGGTGGGTATGGCCATAAGTCTTTTTTCCTACAAAGATATAATGCTCTGGATAACACCTCGGTAAAAATACGGTTAATAACGGCTTAAAAAATAATTAACAGATCGAGCCCATTTGCCAACCATCCGTATATCAGCACATTGTATAAACATAAATGGTTTCAGCCGGGATACAGGAATTAAGTTTATCATAAGTGTCCTGTATTAATTTTGTCTCCGGCCGGTCCTTCACCGGATGATTACGTCCCCATTCAGGCAAACCGGATGCAGAGATGCGCGTATCACATAAAAACCGGACATTACTCAATATCATAAAAACCATGTACGTACACGACAATCGAATTGTAATTACCCTTGATGCAGGGGGCACCAACTTCGTGTTTGGAGCCATGCGCGGCTGCGAGTATATCACCAGGCCTATCACCTACCCTTCCAATGCCCATGATCTTGATCTCTGCCTCTCGACTATGGTGAGAGGTTTTCGCGAAGTGATCGAATCGCTTGAGGAGAGACCGGTGGCCATAAGTTTTGCCTTCCCCGGCACGGCCGACTATCCCAATGGGATAATCGGAGGATATCTGCCCAATTTCCCTTCGTTTCGCGACGGTGTCGCTCTCGGACCTTTCCTTCAGCATGAATTCGGGATTCCCGTATTCATCAACAACGACGGCGATCTGTTCGCATTTGGTGAGGCTCTCTGTGGCGCGCTTCCGGAAATAAACAGACGGCTCTCGGAGGCCGGATGCACAAAACGTTACCGCAATCTGCTGGGATATACGTTTGGCACAGGCTTTGGCATAGGCATCGTAGTCAATGGTCAGCTTAACAGAGGCGACAATTCCTGCGTCGAGACTTTCTGTCTGCCCCACAAGACGAAACCGGGCATAATAGCCGAAGAGGGAGTCGCGGTGCGCGCCATCAAACGTGTCTACGCGGAAGCTTCAGGCGATTTCCAACATGGCTTCGAGCCCAGGGAAATATGCGAGATCGCCGACGGGAAAAGGGAAGGGAACGCCGAAGCGGCACGAAAAGCGTTTGCAGAGTTCGGGGAGATCGCCGGCGACTCCATGGCCATCGCCGCCCAGCTCATCGACGGAATAATCGTCATAGGAGGAGGTATAACGGCAGCCCGGCACTGGATCCTGCCGTCTCTGCTGGAAGAGCTCCGCAGCGGTTTTCACACACTCGGCGGCGATAAAGTCTGCCGCGTGCAGATGGAAGTGTTCAATCTTGACGACCCTGAGGAATTCGCGATGTTCGCAAAAGGCAACATACGGAGCATCGCTGTCCACGGCACCGGTCTGACTGCCGATTATGATGATATGAAGCGCATCGGCGTGACATTCTCTCGTCTCGGTGCGAGCAAGGCCATCTCTGCCGGAGCATACGCATTCGCACTCTCGCGACTTGATGAAGCCGGAGAGACAGGACTGTGAACCATACGTGAAATCCATACGTTCTATTGTTCCCGCCCGTCTGCGGCTCCTGCACAGACCGGAGGATATACCGCAGGGGGCGGAAATGTTTTTATAAAAATGTATGATTGTATGGATAAGAAAAGACTGACCGCTGAAAACGGGCGCCCGATCGCCGACAACCAGAACATCCAGACCGCCGGACTGCGCGGTCCGATGACAGTGCAGGATCCCTGGTATCTTGAGAAAATCGCTCATTTCGACCGTGAGGTCATTCCCGAGAGAAGAATGCACGCCAAAGGAAGCGGCGCATTCGGAAGGTTCACTGTCACCAACGACATCTCCGAATACACACGCGCCTCCATTTTCGCCGAAGTAGGCAAGCAGACTCCCTGTCTCGTAAGGTTTTCCACCGTGGCGGGAGAGCGTGGCGCGGCCGACGCCGAGCGCGACATACGCGGATTTGCCATGAAGTTCTATACCGACGAGGGCAACTGGGATCTCGTGGGCAACAACACTCCCGTATTCTTCCTCCGCGACCCACTCAAATTTCCTGATCTCAACCATGCCATAAAGCGCGATCCGAGGACAGGCATGCGCAATCCCACTGCCAACTGGGACTTCTGGACTCTGCTCCCCGAGGCGCTGCATCAGGTCACTATCACCATGTCGCCCCGCGGCATTCCTGCTTCTTTCAGACATATGCACGGCTTCGGAAGCCACACCTACAGTTTCATAAACAAGGACAACCGACGCACCTGGGTGAAATTCCACTTCATCACGATGCAGGGCATCAGGAATCTCACCGACAAGGAGGCCGAGGCCATCATAGCCAAAGACCGCGAATCACACCAGCGCGACCTCTTCGAGGCCATCGAACGGGGCGACTTCCCGAAATGGAAACTGATGGTGCAGCTGATGACTGAAGAGGAAGCCCGGAAATACCACATCAATCCCTTCGACCTCACGAAGGTATGGTATCATGCTGATTTTCCGCTCCGCGAGGTCGGAATTCTCGAACTAAACAGGAATCCCGAGAATTTTTTCGCAGAGATCGAACAGGCTGCTTTCAATCCCACAAATATTGTCGACGGCATAGGGTTCTCACCCGACAAGATGCTCCAAGGAAGGCTTTTCTCCTACGGCGACGCCCAGCGCTACCGCCTCGGAGTGAACCATAACCTGATTCCAGTCAACCAGCCGCGATGCCCATACCATTCCTTCCACCGCGACGGCCGGATGCGCACCGACGGAAACCTCGGCGCCACCATAGCCTACGAACCGAACAGCTACGGCGAATGGCAGGACACTCCGTCGCGCAAGGAGCCGCCGATGAAACTCCACGGCGACATGTACAACTACGACGAGCGGGAATATGACGATGACTACTACACCCAGCCAGGAAAACTGTGGCGCCTGATGAGCGAGGCCGACAGGAAAGCCACCTGCGACAACACGGCAGCCCAGATGGAAGGCATTCCGCTCTTCATCAAGCAGCGCCATGTGCGCGCATGCCATAACGCCGACGAGGAATACGGGCACATGCTCTCCGAAGCACTCGGCATAGATCTTGCCGAAGCCCTCCGTGCCGAGGACCCCGCGCATCCTTCATGGGACAGACGTGAGTGCGCAGGCCGCTGATGACATTATGATCGACCCCGGGCCTTCAGCCCGGGGTCTTCTGAGTTTGCGAATCTTGAAAATTTTAAGTAAATTTGCAGACAATAGCCGGAGTCACGCATAACTCCGGCCGCAAACCATATACTCCGGACTTTATGAAAACAACAATAGCGATTGCGGTCGCCGCCATATTACTGATCGCCGAAATCATTCACCTTCTGCGAAGAAAAGCGGTGAGGGCGGAAGCGCGGGAGGTTGGACTGGAAGAATATCTGCGCCATCTCAAAAACGAATATCAGGAGATGCAGAATGCTTTCACCGACGCACGCACGCCCGGCGAAAAAGAAAAATATCTGCGCCGCATGTCGGGAATCGAAAAAAAGATGATCCAGATCGAAGACCAGATAGAACAGGAGAAACACAGTTGCCTCTAAACGGACAGCACGGAATTTCAACTTAACCTGTCTCTTATACACATCTCCGAGCCCACGAGACACTGAGCG
>USNC01000005.1 GCA_900555915.1 uncultured Porphyromonadaceae bacterium
GCGTAAGATCGTCGGCAGCGTCAGATGTGTATAAGAGACAGGCAGAAAGGAGGTGTTGTGCAGTGACAGACGCGAATTATAACACCAAAACTGGAGGCCACTATATCTATCGACGTTACGTCTATAAGAACGGCAAGCGCATTTATCCCACAAATGCCAAGGCATTCCGCTTCTGGGTAAATGACTAATCAATCCAAGTTTTAGAGGACGTTCCTACAAGCGTCCTCTTTTTTTATCCGCACATCAGAGCGGCGAACACCGCCAGCAAAAGCATCAGCACAAACGAGGCTATTGCATTGCCCAGCCATCGGGTCTTTTTGTTGTCGTATTGTTGCATATGTCAATTGTTTTTGGTAAATTTGCAGTGTTAATAAATGAAACACCTCCTTTTAAGGAAGCCAAGCAGTCTGACGGGTGTCCCGGGTGTCGAAGCCGGACTAACGCGACTTGGCTTCCTTTTTTTTATTCTGCAAATTCAATCGAATTTGTCCGGTTCACCCACCCGTTGTAAAACCGCATCTGACTCGGCCGCGCCGCCACTATCTTGTCGTAGCTGCGGAGCCGCGCTGTCTTCAGCCGGTTGAACACCGTGGCCGCCGGAGTGCCGTTGAGTGCCGCCAGCGACTTCGGGCCGATTATGCCATCGGTAGCGAGCCCGAACGCCGCCTGCATCTGCCGTATGGCCGTCGTCGCGCCGTTGAGCCAGCACCAGTCTACCATCATCATCGCAATGCTCGCGTTATTGATTTGGTCGGCTTTGCAACGGTCCCAAAAGACGTGTTTCAGGATTGCCAGCCACTCGTCATATTCAAGTGCTTTGAGGTCGGCCTCCGAGGCCACCGGGTTGTGCGTCCACTCCCTAAATGTGCCGATAGTCACTCCGCACATTGTCGCGCCGCCTCTGTCGCCCGGTATCTTGTGGAAGCCCCGGCGGCTCACTCTCTCATACATCTGCCTCGGTGCCAACTTGCGTTCCGAGTCTTTCAGCCCAACCTCCCACGTCAGGATGTGCGGCACCATTGATTCTATCTTTGCCATAATTATCAATTCTCATTTTTTACAATTCTCAATTCTTTCCCGGGAACGTCTGCCCGGCAAGCGCGGGGTTTGGCGGCTGTCGGTCGGTGCAATGCCCCTTGCGGCAGTGCCAGTTGCGGTAGTTGTCGCGCTCCTCGGTCAGTGAGGTGATGCGGGCGTTGGCATCGTTGAGCATGTCCTGCACCCGGTTGATCTCCTGCTCGGTCTGCCATATCTTCTCCGTCAGATTGCGGATCTGCGCCACCTTGTCGTCTATGGTGTGGTTCTGCTCCGCAATCTTGCTGATATACCTTTCCACCTCCTTGTTGAGCGTCTCCACCACCTTATGCAACTCCGCTATCCGGTGTTCGAAGTTCTCGATCATCAGCCTCTGCGCATCGGCAACCTTCGCGTCAGCATCTGCCTTGTCGCGCTTGCGTCCGTTCTTGGTCCACCACGCGACACCCAATCCTCCGGCACCTCCAAGGATGCCGAGCAGACCGCCAAACTCGCGTATTAGTTCTATTATTTCCATCGTCACGATTATTTTATGTAATTTGTAGCCGCCGCAGATTTCACGCTGCGGCGGCAGGCCGGTTATTTGCTGATCTTGCCGAAGAGTTCACCGAGTTTTCTCTCTCCCTCCTCGATGGTGGAGAAGCCGGAGATGTTGAGATTGGCGTTGGCGTAGCCGTTGCCGATCGAGGCGTTGCCTACGGAGTTGCCCTTGTCGTCTACGATTTCATACTGCACGGAGTCGATGCGCTCCGTCATTTCGCCCTCTGCGTTGTAGGAGCGGTTGATGTTTTCTGACTGTTTTCTCAGTTCCATATTTTGTATTTATTTGGGTGATGAATAAGATTACTTGTCTGCCACGACAGAGGCAATCATGCGCAGCGCGGTGGCTTTAGGCATGAGGTTGGGAGACTCCGTGGAGCCTCCGGGCAGGATGATGTCGCCCTCCGCGCCTGTGGAGCACAGGGCCGCGAAGATGTCGCGTGTCACCTCCGGCACCGCTTCCTCCACCGGTTTCATTGCTTCTGTCTCGCGCATCTCGCCGTACAGGTTTTCGAGTTCGGCGAGCCATTCCTTGTATTCGGCGCAGCGTTCCTCTTCGGGCTTGGCGGATTCCTCGTCGAACTTCGGGAACTTCTGTTCCTTGAGTTTTTTGAGCGCATCCTCCATGCGGCGGTTGAAAGCGTCTGTGATTCGGCCATAGTCGACCTGGAGCATGATGATGTCGCAGAGCGGCGTTCCGGTGATACCGGCCAGCGGCATTGCGTTCATGATTACCGAGCGGTTGAAGAGTTCGTTGTAGTTGATGGTCTTTGTTTCTTTTTTCATTTTTGTTGATTTTTAATATGTTGATTTGTTCATCAGTTTCCGTCAATATCTGGTATATAGGTTGCAAACGCCTCATCCACGTGGTCATAACCGAGGTGGTCTTTGTAGTGGAACCGTCCATACATATCGGAGATGGATATATCCGCGCTGCCGGTCATTGCCTGTATCACGGCGAAGAAATTACCCGCCGGAATATAGAAGAGAAGTTTGTCATTGACGTTTGTGTTGTCATAGCGTCCGTCTCTTGTCAGCACATTGTCGTCGGGGTCGCTTCCGGTCTTTCGCCATGTGTATGTTATCTCCATAGGGGAGCCTGACGAATATACCGTAAACACCATATCTATGCGCGAATACTTGTCGAGCAGACTCTTATAGTGCAGCGAGTCGTAGTCTTCGGAATAAGCCACGGCGATGTCGGGCGTTATGCTCCCGCCGAACTGGTTTGCCGGATATTGCGTATGGTTCTCGTCCGGGTAGTAGTTGCCGTTGCTGCCCTCCTTGAAGTTGAAGTAGTTGATTCGCTCCTCGCCCGAGCCTGTGCTTGTACCTCCGGTCTTTATCTCCATCCAAGCCTTGAAGTCAGATGAGATTCGCAGACCGTAGAATGTCGTGTCAATCGTGTTGCCGCTGTTCAGTCCGCTGCGGTTTGATACAAACGGAATGACGCGGTAGTAGTATATCACGGAAGAGTCCGCGTTGGCTCCGGTGTCGTTTATCTTCAATTCGACTGTGGTGGAGGAGGTGCCGGATATTGCGGTTGTGGTTCCGGCCACAAGCCGTGTGTCGGATGGTTGCCATCCGTTTTCGTCTGTGCCGCGCAATACAATCGCCCCGAAATACCAACCCTTGCCACCGAACAGATTAGACACCGACATTGTACTTCCATCGGGCGCGGGAGCCGTGAACACCATGTTTAGAGAATATCCACCGTCTTTGGTGTTTTTAGACACCGAGGCCGATATGACCGGATTCGCCACTCTCGCCCTATGGTTGTAGCCGTCGAAGTGTGCGATGTTTTTGAAACTGTTTGCGTCCGGTCTCGCTATATACCATTCCTTGCGGCTTGAATCAAAGAGGGTGCTGAGATTTGACTGTGTCAGGCTGCCGATGTTGTACTTCGGCACCCACACGCCATATGCCGGGCAACCATAGTCGCCCGCAGGCTTTTGGCTTACATTCCCTGCGATTTCCGTGAACCCGGTCTCGTTTAGTTCAAGACCGGGATTGCTGAGCGAATAGCGGGGCGCGAATAGAGCAAACCTGTTGATTCTGTCGCTTGTACAAAGCGTCGCGTCATCGCCCGATGATACGTTCAGAATGTTCGCGACATCATTTATCACGGAGATAGGCGCGGTTATGATTCCATTCTTGTTTGACATATCGAGTTTTGTTATTTAGTTTCAAGTTGAGATTTCATTGACTCCAATTCATCGCTGAGTCTTTTGTTTTCCGATTGGAGAGTGGCCACTTCGCGCTCCAGCACGGCAATCCGCGATTCATGCGCCACGACGCTGCGGGCTATGGAGATTGCGGAGATGAGGGCGGCTTTGCCGTAGTCCATGGAGAGCATTCCGCTGTGTTTGTCGGTCACCACCGCCATAGGGATGATGTTCTGCCAATCCTGCGCGATGCAGCCGCAGTCATGCCTGCCGTTTTTCAGCCAGTCGAACTCAACCGCGCGTGCTCCGGCTATATCGCGGATGTCGGGTGAGATATACCGGGTGACGGCTTTGAGCCGCAGGTCGGATGAAGTGTGGTATTGAAATCCCCACATCTCGCCGTCACTGTCTATGTAACTCGATGTGTTTTGAATGTATAGCACCCCCTGCGTGGAATATATATACGGCTGGTTACCGTTTTTTACAAGGTACATGTTGCCGATAAGAGCGGTTTTCGCGTCAAGTTGGCCAGACGGATGCAGTTTCATTAACGGCGCGTCCCATGAGCCGCCGTAGTAGAAGTATTGTACGGCATTGGCATTGAGAAACACACCGCAGGCAGCGCCGAGAGCCGTCTTGCCGTCAGACTTGTTGGCGACGAACTGCACCACGCTGCCGCCGTTGTCGGGGCGCGCGTTGACCGACACGCCGCTCTGGTTGAAGAGGCAGACGCGGCCCGCCTCGCCGTTTACCTTCACGTAACTGGCGTTGTTGAGGATGATGTCGCCCGTCATGGTGCCGCCGCCAAGGTCGAGGAAGTTGTCAGATACCCAATTCTGCACTCCGTCGTCCTGCGTGTCTATGTAGTCAAGGAGTTTTTTGCTTTGTTTGTTGATGCTGATCCACACATCCGCGCCGAGGTTTATACTCCCTGTAATCGTGCCTCCGCTTAGAGGCAGATAATTCGCAGGGTTTAAATTGCCGGAATGCCATATGGTGTAGTTGGCGGCAGTCCCTCCCCATGCTCTGTTGGGAGTGAAATACATGACACCGTTTTTCACCCACAGACTGTCAACGTGTGTTGCGTCGCGATACCATTGCAGACCTTCCGCCGCGTTGTCGCAGAGGTCGGCGAACTTGATTGAGTTGACATTGTAGATGTCTGAATTGTTGAGATTGAGCGAGCCGGTGTTGGCGGTGTCAGTGTATTTGTTTCCGAGAAGATTGAGTACTCCGTTCATGGAGCCGCCCGCCAGCGGCAGATAAGATTTTAACTTGTTTTCGACATAATCGATGTCTCCTTGCAGTGCATAGTCATCGAGAATGCCCTTCAGCGATGCTGTCGTGACTAAATCCGGATTGCCGACAAGTTTGATTTCCACACCGCCGATAGTTGCGATGACGGCGCTCGTAATAGTTGGCACTTTCGCGTTGTGGTTTGTGATATTCCCGGCATGCACGACAGTCTTGCCCAAGACGGTTGCGCCGCTTGAACTTGCCGAGAACCATTTGCCCGCGTCGCCCACCTGCAATGTGCCGTCTGTGCGGATGATTGCGGTGCCGCCGTAGAAGTTTTTGTTGTTCCAGATGCGTATCCATGAGGTGTCATTCATGTAGATACCGCCGCCGTAGGTCTGCGAGTACCAACCCGCGGTGCCGCCCGTCCGTACCCAATCAGCGCAGATGAAAGACGAAACATTGAGAGCATATGAGGTAGTGCTTAGGTTTCCAATAGTCCAACCGTTTGCATGTCCCCAAAGACGGGTAGCCTTCTGTTTAGCAGCGGCGTTGTTGTTGATGTAGAAATTGCCGTTGTTGTTATGGATTGACCATGTTTTAGCGGACGTTCCGGTGTCGGCTGTCAAGTCGGGCCCACCGAGCACGATTGTAGACCAATTATTGTAAGGCTTAATCCTTATGCCCTCGCAGTAACTTCCGGCGTTCGCCTGTATTTTCAGCAGACCGTCGACATTCCCGGTGCCGTTGAACGGCTGCCCCCATATGTTGCGGGCGGTCTGAAGTTTGGTGGCGGAGGCTACGTTGTCGGTGATAAGAGCGGCGTTTCTTGTTATTGGAGTCGGCGACGATTTTGTGGGTGATACGCTCTGACCATTATCTGCAAATGGAGATGTGTATAATGTTGGTTTAATGTCTCGACTAATATAGAAATCGTAGACCGCACCTCCTCTAACCATGACATATTCGTGACTTCTATTTGTCAACTGTCCTAATCCTGCTATGCAATTTGAGCCCGAAGATCCTGCGCCCCAAATCAATTGATGGATAGTACGTAACACAGTTGTCCAACCCCAATTCGAACCATTGACTGTGTAGTCAAGGATAAGTGCCATATTCTTGTCTGTACGACTATTCCATGTAGCGTTTGCTCTTGTATGACCTTGAATCCTGATGCGGGTCTGAATCGAATTGCCAATAGCCATGACTACCGGGTACCATGTGTTGTTGTCAAGAGAAGAAGCGTCAATTCTTGTAAAATAATATCCCTCAAACGAATCTTTATGCACCCCGTCCAACAAATCCGCATCAAGTCCGGAGCCGGAGCCGTCGTTGCCGGAGTGCCACACAGTGCCTCCGCTATAATAGAGGCTGCCGTCGTCTTTGAGTCCGAAATACCAACTCTTGGCGTAGTTGTACAAGTTTGTTCCATAGGTTTTGTTATAACCTACCCAGCCTTTGGCTGCTCCGGACAAATAAAAACGCATCCCGACTTCACTTGCGTTTGTGGTGTTGAGATTGAGATTTGAATTGGCAGAACCGAAATTCAGCGTGCCGCCTGTCAACGGTAGGTAATCGGCGGCGTTGGCCGTCGCCATGGTGCCGAAGCGGCCACGGTCGCAGTATTGGAGGTTTGACGAAGTTCCGGCATACGCGCCGTTCCAATGCGCGAGGGTATTAATGGTGGCGAGGTTGCCGCTCGTGCCGCCCCATCCGAGGTTTGTCACAGAGGTGAGCGTATGCACTGTCTTGACCGTGCCGTCTGCCACCAGAACCTGCGATGCTGTGCCGCCGCTACGCACGAAGCCTCCGGCCACCACAGCAGCAAGACCGCCTTTGGTGCCGTTGCCGATGTTGAGTTGGGTGAAATTGGTAGCGGTGCCGTTTGCGCCCGCTCTGTAGTTTAGCCAAAGAACACCTTTGTCATATCCGTCGGGAATCACCGTCCATTCGTTGCTCGAATGCACAAAGTCGTTTACTGTCTGCTGTTTTGCGTAGCCATTGAGCGAGGCTACGGTAGCGTAATTCGACAGCGAGGACGCAAGAGCATAGCGTCCGTCAAGAAACGACGCATAGTTGCTGGAGTCCAACACTGTTTTCCAACTGAACCATCCTGCTTTGTCAGACATTCCACGATACCTTATATTCTGACTCGATATATATGGGATATATAACTGTGCCGCTGTGTCGGTATTCCGCATGACAAGCATCTGTCCGTAATCGGCGGGTTTATTTGTCGATGACGATGACACATAGTAGGAGCCGTTGGTCTTGACATTATTCCAATCAACTGCTCCAGAGGAACCGAAAACCCGCATGCAAGAGTCCAAACTCTGATGCGATTTGAGGAACCCCTGCGAGTTTACCCACGACTGCGTGGCATAGCCGGAGAGCGAGGGGAGGTCGGCCATAGTGGCGAAATTGCAGTCGGCGAGGTAGTTTTTGGTGACGTAGTTGGAGAGATCAACTGATTTAAGATAGCCCTGCTGACTGACCCAATTCTGAGTCGCATAGCCCGACAAACTCGATTGCGTCAGATAATTGCCTTTCGGCTGAAAGCGGTTGGAGGCTTCGTCGGATGTCAAGTAGTCGGCAAGGGCATTACTTGTAATATATCCTGCATCGTTGCTTAATTGGCTGACCTTTGATAGATTACCTGCGTGCCATACGTTGTTGCCGTTGAACTGCATGAAAGTGTTGCCAATCAGACGTAATGCGGGTACGCCTGTACCTAAATTCCACGCCCCTGAGTAAATCTCAAATGTTGAGCCATTTGGTGTCGCGATATTCCAAAAAGACGATGTTGTAATGGAAAGTTGGATGCCAGACCTTAGGCTTGTGGAACTTGTTCCTATATGCAACGGGGCACTGTCCCCGTTGGTTGTGCGTCTTATAGATAAATCACCTGTGACGGTGCCGCCCGACAGAGGTAGATAAAGATTCTTGACCGCCGCCAAAGTTGCCGATTGAGTCTGATAGCCATGAGTGTTGAGGTATTCCTGCAACTGCGTGACATCGAGACCGCCGCCGCCCGATATAGAGCCGTCGGCGTTCTTGCCCTTGGCCGAGATGAAACTGTCGGAATAGAATCCGGTGCTGACCTTCAATGCCTTGCCGTCCCATGAGAGAGTCGCGCCGCCAATAGTAATAGAGTTGCCTACGGTCAGATTGGTGATCCCCGACATGTTGAGCGCAGATTGTGTCGCCGACAGAAGCAGCGTATGCGTCGATTTGCGCGAGCCGTCGGAGTTTTCGGTGTCGGTGTTTTCAAGAATGAACTTCATGTATGAGGTGTACTCGTCATTCTTGTAATGGAATACCGCCTCGGAGTCATTTATGCCTATCGCGACAGCCTCAGCCTCAGCCCCTGACCTTGAAATCAACAAAGGTTTTTTGTTAGCGTCGGTGCTGAAATCTTTTTGTCCTCTAATGGTCTGAGCCGTGGCGAGGGTGACAAACGTGTCATCAATATGCTTCTTGGTGTACGCGTCGGTGATGCCGTAGCCGCCCAATGTCGTAGGCTTCCCTGTTGTAATCTTGCTCCAGTCGAGATTAGGGATATGAGATGCCGACAGATTCACGGCAAGCACCTCCGAGGATATAGTGAGGCCGCTGCCGACTTTCACGCCGCCTTTTACGGATGTTGACGCTGTCGGAAGCACATATTTGTTGGCACCTGCCTCGATGCCGTTGAGTTTGGCGAGAAGCGCGTCAGTAAAGTCGTTCTTTGACAGTCCGTAGCCGCTCACCTTGTCAACCTTATGGCTCAGAAGTCCGGCGAGAGTGTCGGCCTCGGTATAGGATGCGAGGAACGCCACGACCTCCTCCCACTTGTTGATAATGGTGTCGGAGTCCGTGCCTGTGATGGCCGCAAAGTCTGTCACTACCTTGTTCCACTTCGTGCGCTCCGTGGCAGTGATGTGAATGGTGGTGTCGGATATGTGCGAGGATAAAGTAGCCGCGCTCGCCACATCGGAAATATTGATTGTGGCGTTCGATGCTGCCGCCGGGTTGAAAGTGCCGACAGACGAGCCGTTTTTCTGTATAGTTAACGTTCTGACCGATGTCAGATAATTACCTTTTGGCTGGAACGTGCTATCGACATAACTTTTCAGCGCGTAGTTCTGCACCATCGCCGACACATTGGTTGCCGTGACGTAGCCGTTGGTATCAAGGTATTCCTGCAACTGCGTGACATCGAGACCGCCGCCGCCCGAGACAGAGCCGTCGGCGTTCTTGCCCTTGGCAGTTAGATATTGGTCAGTCCACAGACCTGCGTTCGCCTTGATAGATATAAGTTTCCCATTCGCATCCCATTCGGGAGTAAACATCTTGTCAAACTCTGCCTTGAAGTCATCCACTTTATTTTCGACAGAGTTTATCTTGGTGGTAAGCGTTGTGATGCTGGATGCGATTCCGTCCGTCACTGTCTTCAATGCCGCCACCGCTCGGGCATTGGTGAAGTAAAGGTTGCCGCTCTCGGAGATATGCGAGGTGTTTGTCGGGATGTTGACTGTCTGCGCCCCGGCGTTCGGAGTGTAGGTTTTGGCGGAGAAAGCACCTGCCGCGAATGTCAGCGCATAGATTGTCTGATGCTTCACAAGCGGCGTGATGCTGTTGTCGCCAAGAGTTATAGTGCCGTTGGCTATCTTAGCGTCAGTAATGCCGTAACCGCTGAGCGTTGTCGGCTTGCTCCCTATCTGAGACCACGACACACTCGTCAGATACCCTTTGTCTGTCACCCATTTCTGAATGTCGGTGGTCTTGGCGTATTCCGACAAATCAACCTTGGTGCCGCCTATCTGAGACAGCACCCATTTCTGTGTGGCATATATATCATTGTCCGGGTTGTCGCCTTTGAGGTATGCGTCAAGCCGCGCCGCGTCAAAACCTGCGTTGATATTGCCGTCGGGGTCTATACCTTTCGCAGATACGAAACTATCCGAGTAGAAACCGACCCTTGACTTCAATGCCACGACCGTAGCACCGTTGGCTACGTCCTCATAGGTCAGGGCAACGAGGTTGCCTTTATCGTCCTTGCCCATCGGAACGAGCAGGTTGTTGAGTCCGGTCAGACTTTCAACGACACTCGACAGGGAGGATGACAAGTCACCCAAGGTCTTGCCGCCCTCAATCTTGATGCCGCCGCCGAATATCATCGTGCCGTCAGTACCGAGTACAATCTTGCCGTGTCCGATGTTCAGACCTTTTTTATTATAAGAGAGCAGACCGCCGACCATATAGCCGCTACCGTCGAAACGTGCGAGCCATTGCGCCGCGTCAGGATTATTCTCGTTGCCCGGAACCTCGCGGTCTATCATCTTTCCTCCGAGCCACAGCGCGATGTCGGTTTCCTTGTCCTTGATGCCGTTGATACCTGCGGTCACAATCTGTTCCTGCAAACTGGAGTTGCGCTGTCCGAGGCTTATCATTGACGAGAGGATGAGACCGCCGTTTACCACGGTGTTCTCCTTCATCGCGGCCAATGCTTTTTTCAGATAGTCATAATCTTCAAGAGCCTTATCGATAGCCGCCTGCGCCCCTGCCTCGTCGATATAGTTGCTTGCGAGTTTCCAATGTCCGATGTCGAATGTGTCGCCCGCCGCCTTGGCCGTGTTGCACCGCAGGATGTCGTCCTTGTAGTTCGCGCCGCCCTGATTGTAGGTGGCGTTAACCCAGAGGTCACCTACGCGGTATTCATCTGAATCAAGGGGTAGTCGGGCGAATATCTTCACGTCAGACTTTCCCTCGGCGGTAGTGAGAGCCTTTGCAGCCTCGGCAAGAGCCGTGGCCACTTCTGTGTCTTTGAGGATGTCCCACACATAGTTGCCTTTATCGTCCTTGCCGAAGCGGTAGCCGATGCCCGACTTGCGGTCATAATAGAGGTCGCCGAGATGCTTCTCCTCCTCGCCCTCGGCTACCCATTCAGCAGCCGGGTAGTTTTTCAACGTCGGCTTGCCGTCGGCGAAGAATGTCTCAATCGCGCCGTCAATCTGATTCTGTATCTCGTCAAACTTGCCCTGCGTGATGTTGTTCACCCACTCCGTGATGCTCTCCTGCGTCACCTTGGGCGACACCTCCTGGATGTATTGCTCGAAACTCCTGCCGTCGATGGTTGACAACACGGATAGTGCGAGTTTTGCATCCATGCGCTTGTTCGAGCGATCATAATTTATATATGTGTCGCCTTGTGGGTCTCCTATATATGTATCACCGTAACAATGCAGATATGCGTTGCCCTTGGTCCGGTCGTATCCGAAACTTACTATATCCTTACCGGAAAGGGTATAGCCGTCTATATTTTGGAATAACTTGATTGATGGCGCGTCCGAACCCACCGTGTCGAGCATTATCGCGCTCTGACGTGAGGTGTCGCTGCTGTTGCCGAGCTGCACCAGGGTATCTCCCGCTTGCGGTGTGTCACTCCGGGGCATGCAGTCTGTCATGCTGACCTCAATATAACCGTAAGTATTGGTGTTGGTGAGCACATCCTTGTCTCGAAGTGACGGGGGAAGCCCTCCATCATTGGTGACGGCATTGATATTGCGCCACCATATCCTGTTCTCTACCTTGGTATGAGTTCCTTTGCCTATGTTCCACGCTTCGCAGATGGCGCGGTCTCCGGCTTTCATCATGGTCTCGGATTTCTCGCCATCCTGCTCCGAAAGGAACCAACAACGCCATGAGATAATATCCCCGCTTTTGTCGCGCACTTCCTCAACTTCGGTACATTTCAATGATCCGCCTGGTGTCTGATAGCGTCTGCCACCAATGGTATCGGCCTTGACGATGGTCAACTCCTCGAAGTACGCTTTCATGCGGACATACAGCATATCCACCTCCGCGAAACTCTGTCCGGTGGTCTTGTCTATGCCGACGTAACCTCCGTTGATGCCGCTGTTGAATTTCCCGACCTCAAATCCGGTGTCTGATGACAGTTGATAAGGGGTTCTGTCTTTGCGGTCTTTGCACAGATATACCTTGTCTCCAATCTTTCGTACAGATTGCTTGACATTACTTAGATTCCCGATCTGTTTCTGCAAGGCGGAAATCTCACCTTGCATTTCAGAAGTAGGGTCTGCCACAACTTCATATCTGTCGGAAAGTTCAAATGATATGTCCGGAATTATATTTGCTTCTGTATCTGTCGGCTCATTATATGTATAGGTGATATTCTGTACATACAGAATTTCCTGCTGACTACCGGGGATAAACCGTTTGTCGGCGATAGTAATGGCAGAACCCACCTTTACCATGTCGATCAACGCGCCTTCATACCCATTGTTTGCAAGACGCACTTTGTCAGGAGTGACAGCCCATGCGGGTCTTATATCCTTCAGTTTTTCAAGCTCATCTTTTTTCCAGTTGTCAAGACGTTCCTCAGCCCATATCCAATATGCGGACGGAAGTTCTATTCCTGTGAAAAAGAAGTATTCTCCAGGATTGGCTGGACGCATAGAATTAGGAATCAACTTGCCTGTCACATCATAGTCCGCATCTGACTTTCCGAGACGCAAACGCCAATGTGATTTCGCTCCATTTAATATCCTGCTCTCGTCATGCTCCGGGATTGACAGGATCTTGAAGGTGTAATCTTCGCTTGTGGACAGTAGCCCGGTTGAGAATGCAATCGCAGCCTCCTCGCCCATGTGGTCTCCCAATATCGGCAACCATACACGTTCCGCATACTCTTTATCTGTCTCGGAGGCATTCTTTGAACTCCCCCAGATATTCTTGACCCAGACATACCATCCTGAATCTGCCGCATCTGCGACTGATGATTTAACAAGAAGAATATTTTTGGTGCTGACTCTAACTGTGATGCCATTGCCTGATGAGAGCTGATTGTGAACCTTTAGCGTAACTTCAAATCTCCACGTTCCTTCCGGTATGCCGCTCGAAGAACGCCGTTCGCCGGTAATGGCATTTACTGCCACATAGTCTGTCTTTGTTATCTCGGCCTTTTTTGAAATTTCCAGCGTGTCGTTGCTTCCGTTTACGGAAATGATTTCTGAAGATGCAAAGAGGTCTCCGCTTTTGCCAGCCTCTATGTAAAATACTTCCTGACTGCGGATGGTGATCTCCTTATATGCTGCGGCTGCAATCCCGGTCACGGTGCCTTCCACATCCTTAAGATTCTCTGTTACCGATTCCGCAGGCGGTTGCACCCCCGTATCTTCAGGAATGTCAACCGCCACGATCTGATCCACTCTGCCGAAATTCTCTCCGAAGAAGTTTAGATGATCACCACTCAGTACACCTTGGATTGTCGGATAAATATCTTCATTATCAGACAGCGCACCCTCCAATTCCCCATATCTGGAAATTGAAGAATCCTTTACCACTCCATATCCATTCAGACTGATGTCAAATTCATCGGCAACAAACTCGACCGGGTTGAATCTATCGTCGGTATAGCCTCGCATCCACGCCCACGGTGCGTAGGCCATATTGGCCGAGGTAACGGCTGTGCGCTTATAGTGTTTGTGATTCCACCCTTGGATATATGAGCGGAATGTCGCGCCTCTGAGTTGAGTCATAGGGATGCCAGCGAGTTCCGGCACCCAGTCGGGGTCTGCCTTGAATGTCGGGTTATCGGGATCTTCATCCTTATAATAGCGATACGGGAGATTTTTGTCACCTCCTCGCCCTCTTATCATGTTCCGGATTGTATCGTCCTGAACCTGACGCTCCACTTTCAGCAGACCGCCATCGAAACCATATTCAAAAATATAATTCACAGACGGCATAGGATAGCCAACCTTTATGACATATCTCTCTTCCCCCTCTGTCTCGTTATTATTGTCTACTCTTGGCTCAATCTGCCAACGCACTCCATAGATATTGAGAAGAGAGCCTGTCAGCACATCCCAAATACGTGAATTGCTTATGGTGACAGTTGACGGTTCATCGCTATACTCCCATTCCGGATTGAAGTCAATCGTGATGCTGTCTCCATAATAATAATCGAGGACTTTCTCAAAGAGTGTGCAGAAGTCTTTGAGATTTAGAGATATTGGATAGTCGTATTGGTCGGGAAGTATCGTCCCGGCTTCAAGATTGATGATTGAAAAGAAGTACCTGCGCTTCAACTGATATATCGCCCAATGTTGAAATGTGAGGTCTATAACCGAATCGAGGCTTGTATTTTCCTTTGCCCCTTGCGGCTGACGAAGAGGCATGATATATTTTTCCCCTTTGAACTCCACCTCCCAATCGTAGGAGAAGTCGGGGGTTATCTGCCCGTCAATCTTGACCTGCGAGGTTATGGTCTTCTCTCCCATGTCCTGCAAGGTCACAGTGGCTTGCGTCAGAGTGGCATATTGTTTCCCGTCCTTTTTGGGAAAATTCAGTTCCTTTATGTCCTTAATCACCTGTTGTCATAGTCGTAAGGCTCTTGTTGGCTCAAAGGTTATCGGTTTTCAGTTCAAAATCACATTTGCGCGGGTCACTGGCGCGTATCTTCAGTTCAACCACAGCGAAGTCAAGATCCCCATAACGATTGGAGTGATAGACATCCGTAGGCTCGGCGATAGGCTCACACGTCCCGACAATCTTCACCCGGTTGAGCAGATTGTAGAAGGCAATCTCCTTTTTTCGCTTCACGTCGCTGTCGGGTAGTTTCTCCCGCACGGCACGGTTGAAGTCATTGACTTTGACATTCACATTCGTCAAGTCTTTGTTTGGAGCCTCCACAAGGAACTTAGCCGTGTAGTCAAATGCCGCGTCCACCGTCCTGCCGTCACGGTTCTCGCCCGCCTGTTCTGCATAGCTTGACACGGCATCCTCCTTCTCGTCGGGCGCGGTGCGCTCATCGGCATCCATGTAGATGAAGCCGAATGCTGTGTAGAAGTCCAGCACCTCGCCGTTTTCTATCTGAATAAGCGACCGTATCATATCAATTCATGATGATAATGCTTGAATGTCACATGCCTGTTATCTCTCGCTGACAGGTCGTTGCTCCCGAATGAATACACCGGCACCACTGATGCCCGCGCCTGGCAATCATTGCCGACTCCGACAATCCGCATCCTGCATCCGTTGGCGACGTATAGCATGGGAATGATGCCCTTGTCTGCATTCAGTCCTACCTTTATCGTGCCTTTGCATTTATGAAATATGTAGGTCTGCAAATCATTCAGCACCTCTCCATGAAACGTTTTACCCACAAACACCCCTCTGTCCTCTATGTCTGAGAAATGTTCCTTTAGAGTGCGCAGGGTAGGGTAGTCCCTTTCCAGGCACCAGTCCGGATTCTGTATGTAATACTCCACAAGAGCTTCGGTATCATCAGACCGCATTTCTTTGTAGCCGTCGATGCAGATACCTTTGGCTCTCGCTTCTTCAATCAGTTGCGACTTTAATTCGTTCATATCTGTCTCTTATACACATCTGACGCTGCCGACGATCTTACGC
>USNC01000006.1 GCA_900555915.1 uncultured Porphyromonadaceae bacterium
AAATCGCTCGCCCGGAGCCGCCCCAGCGAGGCTGAAATTTTATGAGTCGGGGCCTTATTTCTTCGGAGTCAGCGTCACCAGCGGCACCAGCATCTCCTGAAGCGATATTCCGCCGTGCTGGAATGTGCCGGTGTAATACTGCACGTAGTAGTTGTAGTTGTTGGGATATGAGAAGAAATCTTCATTGGCCGCGAATATGAAAGTACTCGAGAGGTTGGGCGACGGAAGTCCGAACTTGCGCGGATCCTTCATCTCATATACCTGCTTGGGATTGTAGTTGAGATTCTTCCCCACCTTGTAGCGGAGATTGGTGTTGGTGTTGCGGTCGCCTATCACCTTTATCGGATTGTCTACGCGAATTGTGCCGTGGTCGGTGGTGAGCACCACCTTGAACCCGAGTTCGGCCAGCTGCCTGAACATCTCCGCCGCGCTGCTGTGGCGGAACCAAGACTCGGTGAGCGAACGATAGGCCGCATCGCTGTTGGCGAGTTCCTGTATCATCTTCGACTCAGTGCGCGCATGGCTGAGCATGTCGATGAAATTCAAGACAATCACATTGAGCGGCACCTCCTTAATGGTCTTTATCTTCGCCAGAAATTTATCCACCGCCGACGAATCGTTGAGTTTTGTATATGTGAACCGGTCTTTTCTCCTGAACCTCTCGAGCATTGTGGCCACAAGCTGCTCCTCATGATTGTTCAGTCCTTCGTCCTCGTCTTCCTCAACCCAGAGGTCGGGAAACATCTCCTTTATCTTCAGGGGCATGAGGCCGGAGAATATGGCATTACGGGCATACTGTGTGGAAGTGGGCAGAATCGTAGTGTACAGATCCTCGCTTACATTGAAATATTCGGCAAGCAGCGGCTGCACGCTCCGCCACTGGTCGAGACGGAAATTGTCGATAAGTATGAAGCATACCTTGTCTCCTCCGTCGAGCATAGGGAAAATGCGCCGGCTGAAAATGTCAGGGCTCATCAGCGGCCTGTCGGAGGCATTCAGCCATGACTCATAGTTGCGCTTCACGAACTTTGCGAAATTTGCGTTGGCATCCCTCTTCTGCAGAAGAAGCATCTCGTCCATGTTGCTCTCGGAGTCGGAGAGTTTCATCTCCCAGTATACGAGCTGACGGTAGCAGTCCATCCAGTCGCCGAGGGTAGCGGCGGAGTTGATATCCGATGATATCTTCTGAAATTCCTGCATATATCCCGACGAAGTCTGTTCGGCGATGATCTTGGCGCTGTGCAGGTTTTTCTTCAGGGAGAGAAAAATCTGCATGGGATTGACCGGCTTTATGAGATAGTCGGTGATCTTGTTGCCGATGGCCTGGTTCATTATATTCTCCTCTTCCGACTTGGTGATCATGATCACCGGGATGTCGGGATGCGACTGATTGATGCGCGACAATGTCTCGAGCCCGGAGAGTCCCGGCATGTTCTCGTCGAGAAGCACGAGGGATATATCACCGGCATCCAGCATGTCGAGAGCGTCCTGTCCGTTGTTTACGGTCACTATGTCATATCCTTTGGCCTTGAGAAAGAGGATGTGGGGTTTCAGCAGGTCGATCTCATCATCGGCCCAGAGTATCTTTTGCATTGGCACTAATCATTAAAGGGTGGATCAACTTCGCCGGAAGAATCCGTATCGCCGGAGTCTTCCGCTGCATCGGGCTGCTCCGGAGTTTCAGGATCGTCGCCGAGCGCGGCCTCCTCGGCCTCCTCGGCCATGGCCTGCTCCTCGAAGCGGAAGTATTCTTCAAAAGAACGTCCTTCTTTGAGCAGAAGTTCAAAATTGAATCTCGATATCATAATCGGCCTCACCCCTTCGGGGAGGGTGAAATCGCGGCGGGCCATCACCTTGCGGTAGTTTTCGAGTTCACGCATGTTGCTGAACCCTTTTATCACGAGCAGCCCCACATTGTCGAAACTCATGGGCTCGAGGTCGAAGTCCTTGACCACGAAGCTTCCGAAATTGAACCTCGCCACGTCGTAGAGCAGCAGATTTCCGTTGACCTCGTCTCTCGGATAAGCGAGCACGAGATATTGGGGAGCGTCGGGATCGATCACGAAATTGGCAGGCAACCCGCTTCCTCCCGTAGAGTCGGAGGCAGCCGAAAGCCTCACACTCCATATCATACCCTTCGCATTGGAGCTTCCGGCATGTGGCACACGGCCCTGGCCGAGCCCTTTCAGGATAGCCCCGGCCATGTCGGTCATATCCGTATCTGGCCATTTGCGGAGGAGTTCGGTGAGCCGGTCCTTGAAACGCACGTAGTCACCCTCTGTCAGGAACGACAGCGCGTCGATAAACACGAACTTCGGCAGAATCGGGCTCAACGGATACTCCGCCTCCATGCGGCCTACGATATCGTGCACCTCCCCGTTGCGGTCGGCGAGATAATCGGCATATGCCTCCGCGTAGAGGGATTCCTGCACCCTGTGCATATGCTTGAGACGGTCGAAATATGCCGGATCGGCCATCGCCCTCGCATAAGGGCTGTCAGGGAAGTCAGCCATGATGCGGTCGCGCCATTTCTCCATGCCGGCCTTGTCGTCGCGCCTGGCCGCCATCAGATACATGTTGTAGTAGACATCCAGACGGTATACATTGTCGGGGTATGAGGCGAGAAGCCGTTCAAATTCCGAGCGCGCGGCAGTGAAATCGTCGAGTTTATCCTTAAGGATGACACCGATATTGTACATTCCTTCCTGAATCACATCTTCCGCCGTGGCTTTCTGCTCATTGGATATCGGCAGCTGCGCCAGATAGTATTCGGGATAATGCGGGTCTGAAGCCGGGTCCACTTTTCCACCCTTCGAGTCGGCCGGCTGTGCTTCGGACGGTGATGTGGCATCGTCGTCGCCGGACTCTCCGGTCTCATCCTGATCTTCAAAAGCGAAAGAGGTCTTGTTGCGTCTGCGCCAGTCATCTTCCAGTTTCCGCGCCCCCCAACGGCGCTGGAACTCAGTCTTTCCCGACTGTTTGGCGGTATTGTTGTAGAAATACCATGACTTGTCGGCATTGAACTGCATTCCCGCATTCGAGGCCATCTTGTCGATGGGAGAAGTGCCCTGCGGCCTGTTGGCCATGGCCTCTTCCCTCTCGGCCGCCTCCCGCTCCTCCTTCTCCTTCTTCAGCAGAGCCTCCACCTGACTGTCGGCCCACTCCCTGCGTTTCTCCTCAGGGAGGGCCGCAATGTCGAGCAGCGAGTCCTGCAGCTCCACATTTCCGGCATATACCGCAAGCTGGTCGAGCACATCGCTTCTGCGCACAATGGCATTGTAATCGGGGAAAGTCGGCGGAAGCTGCGGCACTGCACCCGAATAGCATGTCTGCGCCCTGGTGTATTGTCTGCGGTCGAAATAGATGCGCCCGAGGGCGAGATTGGCCATCGCCTTGTCGACACCGTTGCGCGTCGACTTCTCGACAGCGAGCGCGTAATATTTCTGCGCATCGGCCGAATCTTTTCTCGACATGTAAAGATTGCCTATGGCATAGTAGATCTGGTCGAGATATTCGCTATTGCGCTGATAGCGCGCCATTGCACGGAGCGCCGCCACTTCCTTGCTTATGTCGCTTCCCCTGAAAACCTCGCTCTGCTTGATGCGGGCGTTGAATTTGAGCCGATATGGCGTCGAGGCGCCGGAAGCGGCCTTTCTGAACGCCTCGTAGGCGAGGTCGTCGCGTCCGGTCTGCCGGCATGTCTGGCCAAGTAGAAACCAGAGTCTCCTTTTCTGCACACCCGAGGCATGCTCGGCCGCATACTGCAGGTACGGTATGGCATCGGCGAATCTGGCCGCCTTGAGCAGATAAGACGCCTCCGTGATATTGTAGAGATACCGGAGGTTTGAGTTAGTGAGTTCCTTTTCCTTTATGTGGGAGAGCACATTCTCCGCCTCGTAGGTCCAGTCGAGGGCGGCATAACTCCGCGCCTGCCATAGGAGGGCTTCCGTCACCACATCGGGCAGCCAGGTGAAATGGCGCGATATATACATGAAAGTGGCCGCAGCCCCCATGAAGTCGCCATTGAAATACTGCCCTTTGCCGAGCATCAGCCAGGCATTGTGGAGGAAAGGATTGAACTCATCCCTGGCGCGGAAAGCCTTGTCTTTCGGGCTGCCGCTTCTTTTCGCCGGTTTCTTCTTGATGCTGTGGAGCTGTATCGCCTTCTGCATCTTCTCAATGGTGCGCTTGAAGTCGCCGGCAGGCTTCGGCATGGACTCATCCGCGCGGGCATCGGCCGGGTGGGTGAGCAGAAGCCTGGTGAAGTCGTCCTGATAGCCGTCTTCCATCGCCTTGAGAGTCTCCTTATAGTGTTCATTTCCGTTGAAATATACATTATAGCGCGTGTTGAAGGCCTGCCAGTTGCGAGACATGGCAGTGTTCTTCTTCGTGCCGCAGCCAGCGAGGGAGAGGAGCGCTGCGAGAGCCACAAGAAGACGGGATATGCAATGGGGTCGGCTACTGATCATCCGGTATATCTGAATTTACGCCACAGGAGTCTTTCGGCAGACGTATTCGGCGGCTATTCTGGCGGCATCGGTGGTGCCGAGTTTCTTCTTCATGTTTCTATATCCGGCAATCTGCCAGTCTCTCTGCGGCGACGGCTGCAGGATCGGACCGAGTTCGCGCGCTATGGAGTCGGCGGTGCAGTTGTGCAGCAGCAGTTCGGGCACCGTGGCGTTGCCTACGATAAGATTGGGGAGCGAGACGTATCTCACTTTCAGTATGCGTTTCATCAGATCGTAGGTGAGTTTCGAGCCATTTCCGCGGTAGCACACCACCTGAGGCGTACCGATCACGGCCGTCTCGAGTGTGGCTGTTCCGGAGGTGACGATTGCCGCCGCGGAGTATTTCAGCAGCGTGTGGGTGGCTCCGAACGCCATCTGCAGGCCGGAGTCGAGGGCCACCTCACGATAGAATTTCTCAGGCACCGACGGCGCAGCCGCCACCACATACTGGAAATCGGGGAAACGCTTCGCCGCCTCTATCATCATCGGCAGATTGTTGCGGATCTCCGCCTTTCGCGATCCCGGGAGAATCGCTATCATGGGGCGAGTGTCGGTGATGCCCTGGCGCTCGAGGAAATGGCGTTTCGGCGGAATGTGACCGAGCGACATCTCTATTTCCTTCACAGTGGGATTGCCCACATATCTCACGTCCATACCGTGGCTCCGGAAATAGGCGGTCTCGAAGGGTAGGATGCTGTATAGGTTTGTGATGTATTTCTTGAGCTTCGGTATTCGCCATTCCTTCCAGGCCCACACTTTGGGCGCTATCAGCCAGTCTACCCTTATGCCGAGGCGCGAGGCGTATGCGGCGAGTTTGAGATTGAACGACGGATAGTCCACGAGCACGAGCACATCGGGACGGAACTGCCTGAGCACCCCTTTCGCCACTCTGAGATTGGACAGGACCACAGGCAGCGCCTTCAGCACTTCAAGGAATCCCATCACGTTCATCTTCTCAATATGGACCTCCGGCTGACGCCCCGCCGCGCGGGTCATAAGGTCTCCCCCGAGAAAGCGGAACTGCGCCTCAGGGTCGATGATCTTTATTTCCTCCATCAGGCGGGAAGCGTGCAGATCGCCCGACGCCTCTCCGGCCACTATCATATATTTCATATCTTGGGCATAAAATCCGCTTCCGCGAATTTCATGGATTAAGGGGTTAATGGTTAGGGGTTGAGGGGATACCGGCAAGCCTGCGGGGAGAGATACCGGGATATAATAAATACGTTGGAGAATACGTTTTTCGTATATGAAAACTATGCAAACACCTTTTTTTTTCATCATAACGATGCTTGGTCTGATGCTTGCGGCAGGATGCATATCCGACGATATCACCTACTCTTCGAACGACAGACTCACATTTTCGACCGACACTTTGAGTTTCGACACTGTCTTCACCGATCTCGGGTCGCAGACGGCACGGCTCAAGGTATTCAACCGTGCGAATAAAGGCATCAACATCAGCAGCATACGGGTGCGAGGCGACGAAGGGATATTCTCGATCAATGTGGACGGAGTGTCGGGCAAGACATTCGAGAATGTCGAGATACGCGCCAATGACTCTATTTTCATATTTGTGGAGTGCTTCGTCGACGCCAATGATGCCTCCCGCCCGTTCCGGGTGGAGGGGCAGCTCGATTTCGAGACCAACGGCAACCTCCAGTCGGTGGTGCTGGAGACGTACGGACAGAATGTGGTCAGGCTGCGCAACATGACGGTGGAAACCGACATGACATTCGGTGCGGACCGCCCCTATGTGGTGTTTGACACTCTCCGGGTAGCCGAGGGCGCCACGCTCGACATCCTTCCCGGCGCGCGGCTATATTTCCACGACAAGGCCCTGCTCCAGATAGACGGACGGCTGAATGCCAAGGGAGAAGCAGGGAAGCCCATCCAGATGCGGGGCGACCGCCTCGGCGATGTTCTCCCCGACACAGGCTATGAGATACTTGCAGGGCAGTGGCAGGGTGTCCGGTTCGGCGCCGGCTCGTTTGGCAACCGGATGGAGTATGTGGAGATGCAGTCGACAGTGTCAGGAGTAGTGGTAGACAGCTGCGGCGTCATGGACCGCGACAAACTCACGCTTGTGAACTCCTGGCTTCACAATTCGCAGGGCAACACTCTGCGCTCGGCCTACAGCAAGGTAGACGCCTACGGGTGCGTATTCTCCGAAGCCGGGGAGGCAGTGGTGCATCTCACCGGCGGAGTCCACGAGTTTCTTCAGTGCACTGTAGCGAACTACTATCTCTTCGCGATATCTCCAGAGTCGATACTTACGCTTGAGCATGCGGCGCCTGAGGGAATGGACCCGTCGATCCGCTGCCCTCTGATGAAAGCGACGTTTGACAACAGCATCGTCTACGGCATCGTGTCGCCGCTCACGCCCGGCGACCTCAATGACTCGGACGTATATTTCAGGAATGTGCTTCTCGGAGTGGGCGGTTCGGACGACGAACACTTCATCAACTGCCTCTGGGACGAGAATCCGGAGTTCGAGACAGTGCGGGAGGACTATTATTTCAACTACCGCCTGAAAGAAGACTCTCCGGCAATCGGAGCCGGCAATCCGGCATACGTCACGCCGCTCGTGCGCTACGACATGACCGGCGCCGACCGTCTGGCGGGCGGAAATCCGGCTTTAGGCGCCTACGCGCGTTGAGACGAGCTGAAACGCGGCGCTAATACTCGGAGAAGAAAGAGGGGCGTATCAGCAGGCCGACGCGTATGCGGTTGTGGAATTGCTTATAGGCCAGAAGCCCCTCGCCGTATCCGTTATAATAATCGAGAAAGAGATATTGGTTGGTATCCTTTATGAAACGGAAACCCACCTGGATGCTCGTGTTCCAGTTCATGTTCCAGCCCTGGCGTTTGACGAAAGTAGCTCCCACAGTCCACCTGCGGTCGTGCGTGTTGAACTGGAATCCCATCTGGAAGATACCGCTATATTTCAGTATGTCCTTGTTGTTCTGCCCGTCAACGATCGGAATCCAGTATTTGGCATGCACCGCGAACTGGTCGGTGACGTATGCGTTTGCGGCGAGCGACACCTTGTTCCATGAGCGCGACTGTATGCTGTCGCGTCCGTTGCTTTCGTGCTCCACTATGAGTGTGACATTCCCGCAATACCGGTCTTTGACAAAGAAAGGCTTTGCCCAGCCTATGCCGGGATTGAAGTTCAGATCACTCATAGGCATCGAGTTCTTGAAGACTTCCCAAAACACCTTCTGGGTGAAGAACAGATAGAGATAAGTGCCCCAAGGCAGAGTGGCGTTTGTGAGCCTCTGCTTGATTGAAAGCTGGAACTTGACTCCGGAATTATCCCCGGTCGGGCGGTGGAAGGGATCGGTGCCTACGGCGAAATAATTGTCTTTGTACAGTCCGAAATAGGGTCCGAGATCCATCGCCTTCTTAATGGAATCGGTATTTTCCACCTCACCGGGGCGAAGCAGAATCTGCGCGTTCGACCGGAACGCGCACATGGCCAGAATAATACAGATGACTACACAAACAGGCTGCTTGACCGGCGGTCTTTTCATTGTCATGGTCAGTTGTTCAAAATTTCCCCCGAACGGACCGAAGGAGTGATGTTAACGACATATACCACCCCGCGAAAGATCGCGGGGTGGCAATGTTTCATATGATCTGTGATTTGGGTATTGACAACACGCGGTATGTGTCGCGCATCAGTTCAGTTCGCCATTCTCGGCAGCCTTCACCATCTCGTCGGAAGCATAGATATAGACCTCCACACGGCGGTTTTTGGCCTGACCTTCCTTAGTGTCGTTGCTTGCCACGTAGTCCTGCATCGGGAATCCCTTAGCCTGAATGCGCGCGGCGGCCACGCCCTGTCCTTCGAGGAAGGACTTCACTGAGTTCGCACGAGCGTTCGACACGCGTTCGTTGGCTTCCATAGAGCCGGTGTTGTCGGTATAACCTGCCACAACGGTGTTGGTAAGCGGGTTTTCCTTGAGCGACGCTGCGAACTCCTTGAGCTCAGCCTGAGCCGCAGGCTGGATATTAGACTTTCCTGTAGCGAAAAGGATGCCTCCGGGGAATGTCACCTTAATAGCCTGGAGTCCGTCGACCTCGGTTTTCTCCACCTCGGCGTTCTTGAGTTCAGCCTCGAGTTTCTTCTGCTGGTTGTCCATGTGCTTGCCGATGATCGCACCTACAGCCGCGCCTACAGCCGCGCCGGTAGCACCGCCGATTGCGGCGCCTTTGCCCTTGCCGATCAGCGCGCCTATACCGGCACCGAGAGCCGCGCCGCCACCGCCGCCGATGGCCACACCCTTACCGAGGTTGGTGGTGTTACAACCAGTAGCCAGAATCACAAGCGCGAGAACCGCGCAAAGCATAGTTTTGATTTTCATATCTTATCAGTGTTAAAATTACTCCAAGTTTATAAGTTTAGCCATCCGACAGGGCGTCGCAGACTGTCGAGTCCATAGATATAACAATAAAACCGACGTATTTTTCACAAAACGCAATAAAAAATGAAGCCGGATTGTTTTAATAATTGTAAATGTAAGGTAAAAAATTATATGGACAGCAAAGAGATTTCGACACATACACCGGACAGCCAGGACGAGCGCCTGCGCGAGCTCTACACCGCTCCGATAGGGCGCATACTGCTGAAATACAGTCTGCCGGCGGTGGTCGGCACTGTTGTCATGGCTCTCTACAATATCATCGACTCCATCGTGATCGGCCATGCCATCGACGACCCCAACGTAGTGGCAGGCATCGCGGTGACATTTCCGGTTCAGAATCTGGGCACCGCCTTCGGCATGCTGATAGGAGCGGGCGCCGCCACGAGAATCTCGATCGTATTCGGCCAGAAAGACCATCACCGGGCAGCGATGATCCTCGGCAACTCGGTGCAGCTCACCCTTCTGATAGGGGTGCTCTACACATCGGCCTTCGCCATATTTCTCGAACCCCTTCTGCGCCTTTTCGGCGCCTCCGACGCCAGCCTCCCCTATGCGAAGGAATTCCTCATGTGGGTGCTTCCGGGCATGGTGCTGATGAATCTCACGTTCAGCTACAACAACGTGATGCGCGCGTCGGGCTATCCCGGCAAAGCCATGTGGACCAACATGATCGGAGCCGGCCTCAACTCCATACTCGCCCCGCTTTTTCTCTTCGGTTTCAAATGGGGCATCAAGGGAGCCGCCATCGCCACCGACATCTCCATGGTGGTGACAGCGATCTTCGTGATGCAGCATTTCTTCCGCAAGTCGAGCACGCTTCATTTCGAGCGCGGCACATTCAAGTTCAACTGGCGCATCATCTCATCGATTGTCTACATCGGAATGTCGCCGTTTCTCATCAATGTGGCCGGAAGCTGCATCAACGCCGTGATCAACAACTCACTACTGCGCTACGGCGGCGACAACGCCATAGCCGCGGTGGTGGTCTTCAACCGATATGTGACGGTATTCGTATTCGTAGTGATAGGCATATGCCAGGGGATGCAGCCCATCCTGGGCTATAACTACGGCGCGCGGAAATTCGACCGTCTCTTCCGCACCCTCAAGACGGCGGCGCTCACCGCCCTTGCGATCACCACCGTAGGAAGCATAATCGGCGCCACCAACGCCGAATCGATCGCCAAACTGTTCATGCAGGATGCCAACCAGATAGAATGCGCCGTAAACTGCCTTCACATCACCACCATCGGTTTCTGGATAGTCGGCTTCCAGATAGTCGCCACCAACTATTTCCAATCGCTTGGCATGGCAGCCAAATCCATATTCCTCTCACTCACGCGGCAGGTGATATTCATGATACCGATGCTGCTGATCCTGCCTCCGCATCTCGGGCTCGACGGAGTGTGGATGTGCTTCCCTATCGGCGACTATCTCTCGTCGGTAGTGGCCTGCGTCATGCTCGTATGGCAGATAAGGAAGCTCAAGCGTACGGCCATCCAGCCCAGTCCTTTGAGCTGACCAGAGATCAATAATTCAAAAAGAATGACAAACCGACATTATCATCACATACTCGAATACTTCCGCGGTGTGAGCAAGGGCACCAAATGGGAAGGACATCTCTATGCCGTAGGGGGCTGCGTGAGAGACGAGATACTCGGCAGCGAGATCCACGACGTGGACATAGCCGTAGACCTCCCCAACGGCGGCATCCTCTTCACCCGTTGGCTTCAACGCCGGCGGCAACTTGCCGGAATGCCTGTATTCTTCCATAAGTTCGGCACGGCGAAACTCCGGCTGCGCCGTTTTCCCGACGACGAGATAGAACTTGTGCAGACACGCGCCGAGCAATACACCGACAAGACGAGCCGCTGCCCGGAAGTGGTGAGCGGCGATATACGCCAGGACTGTTTCCGCCGCGATTTCACAGTCAACACCCTCTACCGCAACATATCGACCGGCGAGATTCTCGACATGACCGGACGCGCGGTCCACGACATAAGGGAGGGGATACTGCGCACGCCGACGGACCCGTATGAGACGTTTGACGACGATCCGGTGCGCATACTGCGCTGCCTGCGATTCGCGGCGCGATTCGGCTGGAGAATCGACACCTCCACCATGGAGGCGCTTGAGGCAAACATCCAGCGTCTGGCCATCGTGTCGCGCGAGCGTTGGGCCGGGGAGTTCAAGAAGATGCTTTTCGGCAGGAATCTGAGACAGTCGCTCGGCGAACTGGCACGCACCGGGGGCTTCCGCTACATGAACCCCCTCATCAGGGAAATGGCGTCACTCCACCCTTACGGCGGCGACAAGACGGTGCTCGACATGGGGATAGAAGACGCGGCCCGACTGGAGGAAGAGGGTGTTGAAGACCAGGCGATGCGTCTGGCGGCATTTTTCGGCCATGCCGGCATGATACGCGCCGGAGTGCGCGACCGCAACGGAGCGATGCGCTATCCTCGCCATGAGATCACCGGCGCAGCCATGGCCTTGCGTTTCATGCGGCACATAGGCATTGCGAATGAAACCGCCGAGGCGGCAGCCGACATAATGAGGCAGCGTGGCGAACGCCGCCGCCAGGAGGAACGACAGCGCAAGATAGAGGCGCACCGCCTCGCCCAGCAGAAGCAGCATGAGGCCAGCCTCGCGCTTAAGCGGGAACGCGCGGCACAACGGCAAGGCGTGCGAAAAAAACGTCAGAGCGCGCCGCGGGAGAAAAAGGAAAAATAAATCGGATTATGTTTTGAAATTTGAAATTTTTTCTTTATATTTGCGTCATCAATCACATCGCCATCGCGCAAGAGCCCGCGCACAGGCCATAAAAAAGTTGAACCATGATGAGCTACAAGTCAATCAAGATGTTGGGCGCCATGCTGTGCCCGCTGATAGTATGCGGCTGCAGTTCGGAAAGTGCCGTAGACGTGCCGGCAGACGAGCTGACAGAAATCCGCGTGAAAGGTACGGAATATTCCATTTCTCTGAACGATGAGCAATTGAACGACGCGTACGCATATTTCGTGTCAACCCCGCTTAAAGATGATCTGAAGATAGTGCTGTCGGGAGTCCACCCCGATGGAAAGATCGAGATGGAGGTGGCCGCCGTGCGCGACGGCGAGGGCAACATCGTGTTTGAAGGTGAAGAAACGGTGGAGAATGTGCGTCAGCTGAAAGTAAGGGGCACATACGTGCCGCCGCTCCCCGCGGCCGGCGTGTCAACCACCTCTCCCTCGGTAAAGATAGATATCGACTATACCATTCCCGACAACATCCACACCAAGGAATACACCATACATTTCGACGGGAACAGCGGATTCTTCTACAACCGCGACAGGGGCGTGTATCCGCTGTGTCCGGATGATCTGGACGCGCAGCGTGACAGTTGCGAATTCATAAGCGGAAAAATCAACCGCGCGCTGCAGAATCATCTCAAATCGATGTCGTTCAGATTTGGCGACGACGGGAATATGACCTTCGCATATGCCACAGCCGACGACCGGCAATTCAGCCGGACATTCCGCTATTGGGTCGGGACCACAGGCTCCAGAGACGAGAAAGTGATCGACGTGGAGGACGGCGAGGCATTCAACAAATACCTGCTCAACGCCATACACCCGACAGAATCCGACAATCCCGGCAATATGTCGGAATGGCCCGATCCAGGCTTCGCCAGGATATTCATCGACGATAATAACAACAACAAGGACGTGGCAGAGGCCATAGCCATATGGGGCGACCTTCACTACAAGATTTTCCCCTATCTTTACGAAGCGTTCCGCGAGGAAGGCATAATGTCGGACAACGACAAGGGCTATATCCACAATATGGTCAAGACCACGACCTCTGTCTACAGGAATCCGTCGAGCTGGGTCTATTACCGCTGGGCGTTTGCAAACATAGACCGCTGAGCCATACTGACATCACGGCGTCATCCGCGAGAATGAAATGAGAACACAGATAAAATATCCGGTAGGAATACAGTATTTCCCTGACGTAATCGAGGGAGGGTATGCCTACGCGGACAAGACCAGATACATAAAGGAACTCGTGGATAAAGGGAAGTATTACTTTCTGAGCCGACCGAGACGGTTTGGCAAGAGTCTCTTCCTGACCACACTGGAGGCATTTTTCGAGGGGAGACGCGAACTTTTCCGAGGCCTCGCCATAGACCGCTACGATCTGGACTGGCAACCTCGGCCTGTCATAAAACTTTCGCTGAACAACATCGACTGCAAATCAGAGGAATCTCTTGAGACTGCGCTGGGAAGCAAACTGCGGGATTATGAAGAGAAGTACAATATTCCCGTCTGCGGCGACGGCATCCCGCAGAGATTTGAAAAGATTCTGAGGACCGCGCATGAGAAGACCGGACACAAAGCCGCGGTGCTCATCGACGAGTATGACGCCCCTCTGCTGACTACACTTGAGAACGAAGGGATGAACGATGCTTTCCGCGACGTACTAAGGCCACTCTTCTCCGTGCTGAAAACGGCAGACTCCCACATTCATTTCGCTTTTGTCACCGGGGTGTCACGGTTCAGCCATACAAGTCTCTTCAGCGGGGCCAACAATCTGACCGACATATCGCTGCTTGATGAATATGCAGCGATATGCGGCATTTCAGAATGCGAGTTGAAAGATACGTTCAAACGAGGGATCAACAGTTTCGCCACTCATCTTGGAATCTCTGACGAAGAGACTCTCGCACGGCTGAAAGAGAACTACGACGGGTATCATTTCAGTGCCAATTGTCAGGATATATACAATCCCTACAGTCTGCTTCTCGCACTCAGCACGCAGAAAATCTCCAACTTCTGGTTCTCGTCCGGGACTCCGGCATACCTCATCGCCGCACTCAAACGCGACAGTTTCTATCTTCCGCAGCTCGACTGCATCGACGCAGTGGAGAGCGATCTGTCGGCATATGAGTCATATCTTGGCAATCCCGTGGCCCTCCTTTACGAGACCGGCTACATCACAATAAAAGGCTATGACGACGATGCCGGAATCTATACCCTCGCCTTTCCAAACCTCGAGGTAGCCTCAAGCTTCTCAGAAGCGCTCCTCCCGATTTATTCAGAATGGGATCCGGAAAGTTGCTCCGATTCACACCACGCGTCGAGGAACAGACATGCAGCGGACGCATCGACGTGATGCTCCGCACCCGGCATTTCATATTCATCTTTGAACTGAAGACCGACGGCAACCTCCGGAAAGCAATGGAGCAGATCGAAGACCGCGGCTACACACTACCATATGCCGATGAAGGACGCAGCATCATCCGAGTAGCCGCGAACTACGACTCGGCACGCAATAACATCGGGGAGTGGATGATAATATCCGAGCATAAATAGCGCAGGGAACATATTCCCCCGGCTCCGGAAGTTTTCAGTATTGCCGGGCCAGTTGTTCGGCGCGGAGCCAGTCGGCGGGAGTGTCGAGATCCACCGAACGGTCGGCAGGCATGACGTAGGGTTTTCTCACGGGGAATCTTGAATACGGCATCTTCAGGAGCGAAGGGACAGACATGACGTAGACCGCGCCGTTGTATTCCCACACTTCCGGAGCGTCCTGACGGCGGGTGAAGCGGCCGTCGCCCTTGCTGATATGGAGGTTGCCGTCGGCATCGGTCTCGAAAATATTGTAGTAGGGATTGGCCGAAGCCTCGCACACACTTACCACCATGTCTATGCCAGGCCGCCACATGGCGAGAGCCTCGCGAATGTCGGCAGCGCGCCGGAGCGGCGATGTGGTCTGCAGGAGCACAACCGCGTCGAACTCACGGCCTCTCTCCCTGTAATACTCAAGCGCATGAAGTATCACCTCGTATGTGCCCGATGTGTCGGTGGCAAGTTCGGCGGGACGGAGGAACGGCACCCGGAGTCCATACTCCTCGACCACCCTTCTTATTTCATCAGAATCAGTGCTTACACAGATGTCGGCATCGTCGGCACCGGCCTCACGCGCCTGGTCTATGGCATGGCATATGAGAGGTTTGCCGCAGAACGGCTTTATGTTCTTGCCGGGGATTCCTTTGCTGCCGCCCCGGGCCGGTATCAGATATAGCGTTTTCACTTGTTGAATGTTGAATGGGGAATTTTGAATGTTGAATTTATGGCTTCGGCCATTATTCTTGGGGCTGTCTCTTATACACATCTCCGAGCCCACGAGACACTGAGCGATCTCG
>USNC01000007.1 GCA_900555915.1 uncultured Porphyromonadaceae bacterium
CCGCTGGGTATCAGAAGGCTTGAACGCCTTCCCGGTGGAATGGGGATGATGGCCGACGATGTGCTCGCCGCCGTTTATTCTGCCTTGATTATCACAGTTGTCATCATCATGATATAATTTTACTGCATACCTGACCATGAATACAGACAATAACAATCCATCCGAGTCGAATATCGACAGGAAAGCCAAGGCTGTCGGCAAGAAATTGCTTGAGAGCAAGTCGCTTGTCCCAACGTTCCTACGGTCGGCTGTCTCAAGCCAGGCCTCGGGCTGGGTCGATTTCGGTGTGGGTTTCATAATGTTCGCCTGGGTTTTCAATCACCATCTGTCGTGGCTTGCCACTGCGATCGGCGTTGTTGCGGGTGGTATAGTCAACTGCATACTGTGCTATAAGTTCACGTTCAGGGCCGAGAATGTGCCCTGGAAGGCAGTGGTGGTCAAGTACGCCCTTGTATGGATCGGCAATCTCATACTGAATTCCGGAGGAACGGAGGTGGTGTATTTCTTGCTGAAGAAGCTCGATTTTCTTGAGAAAATCGGTTTCAAGCCAGCGGGCTACTACTCTGCCGCACGTCTGTTCATGTCGCTGATGGTATCCTGGTTCTGGAATTTCGTGCTGCAGCGCAATTTCGTCTACAGGCCGTCGAAGTTCGACCCGTATGCCGTGAGATTCATGGACAGGTTCATACACAGGAACACGGAGCGGTGAGACACGTGGAGGAAAGAATATAAATTTAATATACAGAGCGATAATTCGACAAGGTTGAATCTAAAAACAGATAATAAATGAGCAATATAAAGGAAACAGCAAAACGCATGCGGGATGCCTTGCAGCAAGGCATATACTATGTGATAAATCCTTTTGTAAGGCTGCTTATAAAAATGGGTGTCACCCCCAATATGGTGACAACCATCGGATTCCTGGGCAATCTCGCCGCCGCCATAGTGGTGGGATATGCCTCATACCGTTCGCTTCACGACACGATGCAGTGGAGTCTGCTGACGTTGGGCGGCTGCCTGATAATAGGCTTCTCGCTCTTCGACATGCTCGACGGACAGGTGGCGCGTCTCGGCAACAGAAGCAGCCGTTTCGGCGCGTTCTATGATTCGGTGCTCGACCGCTATTGTGAGTTCCTGACGGTAGGCGCGGTGGCATATCTGATGCTTTGCCGCGGCTGGGACATCGCAGCCCTGCTCACATTCCTCGCGCTGATGGGCTCGCTGCTGGTATCATATACCAGGGCCCGGGGTGAGGGCCTCGGAGTGGTGTGCAAGATAGGATTCATGCAGCGTCCGGAACGGGTGGTGCTGACTGCGCTTTCGCTGATCGCCGCCGGAGTGTGCGGACAGTCAGGAAAATGCTGTTTCGACCCGTTGTGGATTGTGGCGTGGGTGATGGGGCTTATGGCTTTCTTCACCAATATGACCGCGATCGCTCGTATAAACTATCTGCGCCGTCATCTTTAATCAACTCCGGATCATCAATGAATATCAGTAGACCCACGCTTCGGGAGACTCTCTGCTGCCTCGGCGCGCTCGCCGTATGGTTTGCAGTCACTGTCCTCTTCATCGGTTTCAGGCCGGAACACATATTCCTCGCCATTCTGATAGGCGCGCTCTTTTTCGGCTCTTCGGTCACAAGAAGACTGACGGTGGCCCTATTGCCGTTCATCGCCTTCGGCATAAGCTACGACTGGATGAACCTCCTGCCTAACTACGAGGTGAACCCCGTCGACGTGCAGGGACTTTACGAGACAGAAAAATCGCTCTTCGGCATCTCAACTGCCGCCGGGGTGCTGACTCCAAACGAGTTTTTCGCACTGCACCATGTCGCGCCTATGGACTTCATGGCCGGCATATTCTATCTTTGCTGGGTGCCGCTGCCGATTTTTTTCGGCCTCTGGCTGTATTTCTCCGGCAAGGACTACGACTATCTGCGGTTCGCTCTCGTATTTCTGCTTGTGAATCTCATAGGCTTCGCGCTATACTATGTGCACCCGGCCGCTCCGCCATGGTATGTCGCTTCCCATGGATTCGAGGCTGTGCCGGGCACTCCGGGTGAGGTGGCGGGTCTCGGTTTCTTCGACGAGATGACCGGTCTCGGCATCTTCAACGCCCTCTATGCGCGAAATGCCAATGTGTTCGCCGCAATGCCGTCGCTGCATTCCGCCTATACTTTCGTGGCATGTATCTATGCCTTCATAGCCAGCAGCAGCCGAGCCTGGAAGTTTATACTCGCCTTCGTGACGCTCGGCATCTGGTTTACCGCCGTCTACACCTCCCACCATTACATCCTCGACGTGCTCGGCGGTATAGGTTGCTCGATTCTCGCTGTCCTTCTCTTCGAGCAAGTGCTGATGCGCATCCCCGCCTTCAGGGCATGGCTGCGCCAATATGCCGCCTACATCGGCAGGAATTGACCCTGTCCTAACCCAAAATATAAACGTATAAACATATAAACCTCAAATTTCGCCGCAAGGCGAAATTTGAATCAGCATATGACACAGGAAGAATTAGACAAATACCACGCTGAGATGCGTGAGAAATATGATGTGCACCCCGATGTGCTCAACTACGACGACATCCGCAAGATGATTCCTAAACTTGACGGACACAAGAAACTCGTAGATTGGCTTCTGCATTTCCTGCAGGTAGATGAGGTCAACAACGTCCACCGCCGCTGGTGCTCCACTCCCGGTCTGGAATTTGTGCAGCATATGGTGGAGGACGATTTCAGACTCAAACTCAGGGTAGACAACCGCGAGGTGCTCGACAATATGCCAGACGGACGGTTTATCACCGTGTCGAATCATCCCTACGGGGCGCTCGACGGCATAACGCTGATATATCTTGTCACCCGTCGCTTCCGCGACTTCAAGGTCATGGTCAACATGATACTCAACAAGATCTCCGCCATGCGCCCAAACTTTATCGCGGTAGATGCATGGAGCAGCAACGACCCGGAGAAAAAGAAGGTGTCGGTGCAGGGCATACGCGAGGCCATACGCCAGGTGAGGGAAGGGAAGCCCCTCGGCTTTTTCCCGGCCGGTGCCATGAGCAAGATCGACATACATGGGCATCAGATCGACAGACCTTGGCAGAAATCCGTGCTCCAGATCATAGAGAAAGCAAAGGTGCCGGTGATTCCAATATATTTCCACGGCGGCAACAGCTGGTGGTGCAATTTCCTCGGTCATGCCTGCTGGCCCGCGCGTTCGCTGCGCTTGCCGGCGGAAGTGTTCAGAAAGAGAGGCAAGGAGCTGCACATCAGCATAGGGCAGCCGATCTCTGTCGAGGAGCAGATGGCTCACTCAGGCTCCGTGGAGGAACTCGGAAAGTTCCTGCGCGAGAGGACCTATGCGCTGCGTGAGATTAAATAGACGGTCTTTTTTTTTAACCCTTTCATTTTTTTTCGCATGTCTCGATTCAGACAATTCAGGGAAGAATACCGGAGCAGCCTGAAGTCGGGCGACACCGAGGAGTGGTTCGACCTGATTTTCTATCGTCCCATCGGTTTTGCATGGGCTGTATTGGCCCGTCATCTCGGCATTCATCCCAATGCAATAACAATAGCCTCGATTTTTATCGGTATCGGGGCCGGAGTGGCATTCTATTTCAACGATCTATGGATAAATGTGGTCGGGATGCTGCTTCTGATATGGGCCAACTCCTATGACAGCGCTGACGGCCAGCTCGCCAGGATGACCAAACAGTATTCGCGGCTGGGCCGAATTCTCGACGGTGTGAGCAGCGACCTCTGGTTTGTGGCAATATATGTGGCATTGTGTCTGCGTGAAAACGAGACCTCGCCGTTCTTCATGGAGCATCATTGGAAAATCTGGGTGCTCGCAGCCATGGCCGGTCTGTGTCATGCGCAGCAGGCGGCGATGGCGGATATCTACCGCCAGTTTCATCTCTTCTTTCTCAAGGGAAAGTCGGGTTCCGAACTTGAGGATGCCCAGGTGCTCTGGAAGAAGTTTCATGCCATGTCGTGGAGCCATGAGTTCTTTCCAAAACTCGTGATGCTTTTTTATGCCAACTATACGCGCACTCAGGAGAGGTTCACACCGCAGATGCAGAATCTGCGCCGTGTGCTGGCCGAGAAGTATCATTCGCAGATACCCCGTTCGTTTGCGGAGAGATTCAGAGCCGGCAGCCGACCTCTGATGAAATATACTAATATATTGAGTTTCAATGTGCGGAGCTGGGCTTTGTTCATCTCAGTGCTCGTGCTTCGTATGCCATGGGTCTATTTCGCCTTCGAGATCACTGTCATGAACGTGATTCTCATCTATATGATCGTGCGCCATGAGCGTCTATGCGTCAGGCTCCGCAAAAGCCTGTAGGTGATTGCCGCATAAGTCATGATATCGGCAGATTGCAATGTCATTTTGTTTGAATAAAACAAAAATTGCTTAAATGTTGTTTATAATAATAGGGGATATGGTTGCATGACTAAAGTTCTGCATCTTGAACTTTATATTGATAATCTTGGTATTGAGTTGGCTTATTAAAGAATACTGATTTCAGATAATAGACCTGAGACAAACCTCAAATAAACTAACCTCATAACCTCATAACCTCATAACCTTCAAATTCCGCGAAGCGAAATTTGAATTAAGCAATACGACATGGCACTGATCATACCGGAAAAATATAATCGCAAACTTCTCGGCGAGACCACGGAGATTGCGATTCAGAAGATAAAAGACAGTTTTCAACGGGAACTCGCGCAGGCGCTCAACCTGCGGCGCGTGACGGCTTCCCTCTTTGTCCTTTCGGGCACCGGAATCAACGATGACCTTAACGGAACGGAGAGTCCGGTGTCGTTCCCGATCGACTCGCTGGGCGGCAGAAAGGCCGAAGTGGTGCATTCGCTTGCAAAGTGGAAGAGGATGAAACTGAAGGCGTATGACATTGCCCCGGGCTACGGCCTCTACACCGATATGAATGCCATACGCACATTTGAGGATCTCGACAATCTGCATTCGCTCTATGTCGACCAGTGGGACTGGGAGAAGACCATAACGGCCGATGACAGGAACCTGGCATATCTGAAAGATACGGTGAGCCGTATCTTCAAGGCGATAAAGAAAATCGAGGATGATATCTACCGCGAGTTTCCCCACATCACTCCGTGGCTTCCCGACGAGGTGCATTTCATCCATTCCGAGCAGTTGCTGCGGGAATATCCGGATCTAACGCCGAAGGAGAGGGAAAACAGGGTGGCGGAGAAATATGGAGCGGTGTTCATAATCGGCATCGGGGCTCCGCTTTCCGACGGACAGCCGCACGACGGGCGCGCACCGGACTACGATGACTGGATCTCGGTGAATGAAGACGGCTACAGAGGGCTCAACGGCGACCTTATGCTGTGGAATCCCGTGCTGAAGACCGCGTTTGAACTTTCCTCAATGGGAATACGGGTGAGTCCGGAATCGCTCCGGAAGCAACTGGAACTGCGCGGTTGTCCGGACCGTGAGGGGCTTGAGTTCCACAAGTCGCTGCTTGCCGGGGAGTTGCCTTATTCCATAGGAGGAGGCATAGGCCAGAGCCGTCTGTGCATGTATCTGCTGCAGAAGGCGCATATCGGCGAAGTGCAGGCCTCCATCTGGCCCTCCGACCAGATCGAAAGATGCGCGCGCGCCGGGATATACCTTCTCTGAGCATTTTCAGACGGATGCCAGTCCCATAACCCAAAGCCTGAAGCCTAAAGCCTAACACCTAAAGCCTAAAGCCTAACACCTAAATAACATACATGAACATGAAAAGATTCCTTATTCTCCCCGCTGCCGCTGCTCTGTGGTTGCATTCGGCGGCGCAACCGGATGCCACGCAGTCCTATTGGTCGGCGGTGGATCCGGCCGGACCTTCCGACCGCACGGTGGTCTTCGCTGACGGCGCCGCAGGCCGGCGCCTCGCTGTGATGTGGGGGTTCGACACGGCGTGGAACGACTATGCCAACATGCTGCGCGGCATTCGCTATGCCGGCGTAGATGCGATTGGCTGCGCACGCGTTTCGTTTCAGCCATGGGCTGAGATCACTCGTAAAGGTGTGCTTCCCGAGATGCTTCAGAAGAATCTCGATGCCAGGATGAAGACTGTAGGGCTCATCGGTAAGAAAGTCGACATTGTTCTGAATCTCGATGGCGGCGACAACACGGTCAAGGAGATATATGGCGGATACCGCTATGAGAATCCGGATGACCCGTGGTGGTCGCCTAAGGAATATATAGGCGATGTGACGGAGCAGGGTCCGAAGTGGGCCGACCTCATTGACGCCACCGCGGCAGCCGTGGAGGATAAGGGCTACAGGGTGGTCACCGCATCGCCGCTTAATGAGCCGGATCTTGAACTCAACGGCACTCCGATTGAACTGTTCTATCAGATTGCAAGGAATCTGAAGGACTACGATCGTTATCCCCGCTTCCGCGACATCCGCATAAGCGGCGGCAATACGCTCAACAACGACGAGGCGCTGCGCTGGTATGAATACAACAAGGTGTTTCTTGATGAAGGCAACACGCATCAGCTTGCCGGAAGTTTCGACACATATGCCGACTTCTTCCGCAAGGTGCGGGAGGATGGAAAATACGCCACAGCCGACGAACTGCATAATGTGATGGAGGCCATGGTGGGTGCCGAATACGGTATGCAGACAGGCATATGGTGGGGCACTGCGGAAAAAGCCCGTGGTGAATTCATGAAGGCCAGTTTCGGCGAGCGGCTCGGCTATGCCGAGAACCGCAACGCATGGTCGGCCGCTTCGGTCTACAGGAATCCGGAGGGTGAACTGAAGGCTTTCGTCGGCTGCTCGGAACGTCAGGCAAGGCCGTCGTCCTTCAGTTTCGTGTCGGCCGACCGTCCGTTTTATGTCAACGGTGCCGGGCCGCTGCGTGAGTATGTGGTCAATGTGCCGGGCGATCCTGACGGTGCCTACCAGTCTGCGTTGCAGCGCAACGCGGAGGCGGTGTTCGATATCGAGACCGGTACTGACATCCAGCCTGAGGTGTGCGGCGACTGTTACATAGTGAATTGTTCCGACGGCATGGCTCTCGGCATTGAGGGCGGAGTGCCTGCCGATGCAGCAGGCATTGTGCAGGCTGTCGCTTCGGGAAGCGCTGACCAGATATGGAATATCGGTTTTGTGCCGGAAAACTGGGGTGGTGATTTCAGCTACAGGTTCATCCGCAACATTGACGGGGAGTCAGTGAGATCGCTCGACGACAACAACTGGAATCTTGAGGACGGCGGTAAGGTGATATGCTATGGCTTCTCCGGCTCCGGAGTGCAGCAATGGGCGCTCGAGTATGCCGGCGCGGGGACCTTCCGCATCCGCAACAAGCACAGCGCGCTCTATCTCACCGTGGACGACGCCATGGCAGGTTCGGCTGTGTGCCAGCGGGAGTATGCCGACGGCGACCGCCAGCTATGGCGCTTTATTCCGGCCGGTGCCGAAATTGAGTATGATGCGCCTTCGGTGCCTTCCGGACTGGAAGTCCGGGCCAATTCCGCGTCGGCCTTGCTGAAGTGGCTCCCTTCGTCGGATGCGCAGGCTGTGACATACTGCATAGCGCGCGCATGCGGAGACGAGTCTGATTTCGACATCATTGCGAGAGGCGTCGACGGCACTTCATTCCTCGACAATTCCCTTCCGGAGGCTGAATCTGCGAGATACAAGGTGATGGCTGTAGACGCGGCCGGCAACATGTCGGAGTTCTGCGAGGAAGCGGAACTCTCTTTGTCCGGTAAGGAGCGGGGACTGATAGCGAGATATGCGTTTGACGACACTGCCTGCGACGAGACTGAAAACCGTTTTGACCTCAAGACGTTCGGAAGCACCGCTTACCGCAACGGCCCTGACGGCGAAAGCCGCGCCATAGTGCTTCATACCTCAGGATTCTGCCAGTTGCCCTATTCTGCGCTCTCTTCAGATGAGTTTTCCGTGAGCCTATGGTTCAGGGTTACTTCGGCGCAGAAAGGGAAGTGTCTGTTTTCCACAGGTCTTGGAAGTGGAAACTCGCTTGCGCTTTATCCCTACAGCGATGGCTGCGCCGAACTGAGGGCCGAGTCGGACGGCGCTTCATGTGTGCTCTCGGCCGATTCGCCTGCCACCGGCGAATGGGTTCATGTGGCGGTGGTGGCCGGAGCCGACGGGGTGGCCATGTATGTGGACGGACAGGATGTGGGACGCGGCGACTCCCATGCCATGCGTGAGGCGATCCCGGAGTCAAGGCTCCTGACCTATCTCTGCTGCGGTCCTGACCGTAGCGGTGCGTTTGCCGGAAGCGTGGCCGACATGAGGGTCTTCAACAGGGCCATCACTCCTGAAGAGGTAAGGGCTGTCATGGCGGAAGTGTCGTCGGTAGGCACGGTAGGCGTCGGCAGTATGGAGCCGGTAGCCGTGGAATACTACACTCCGGATGGTGTAAGGCTTGCAGCGCCCGCCGCTTGCGGACTCACCATAACGCGCACTGTCTATGCCGACGGCTCCTGCCGCACGTCAAAGACCATGCGCTGACAACTCACCAGTCGATCGGTGTCTTGCCGTTGGCGATGAGATAGGCATTCGCCATCGAAAAATGGCGGCAGCCGAAAAATCCGCGTGAGGCGGAAAGAGGGGAGGGGTGCGGCGCTGTGAGCACCAGATGACGCGAGCGGTCGATGAATGAACCCTTGCGTATGGCATCGGCTCCCCACAACATGAACACTACGTTGGAGCGGCGCTCGTTGACGGCGCGCACCGCCGCGTCGGTGAATATATCCCAGCCGAGTCGCGAATGCGACTTCGGCTGGTGTTGTCTCACCGTGAGCGTGGCGTTGAGCAGAAGCACTCCCTGGCGGGCCCAGCGTGTCAGGTCGCCGTCGTGGGGAATTGGTTTCCCGGTGTCGGATGCTATTTCCTTGAATATGTTGCGCAGCGAGGGCGGTATGTCGATGCCGGGGTTGACCGAGAAGGCCAGTCCGTTGGCCTGCCCGGGTCCGTGGTAGGGGTCCTGGCCGATTATCACGACTTTGACATCGTCAAACGGCACAAGATCGAATGCCGAGAATATTTTTGATGCCGGAGGATATATGGTAAGGGCCGGATTCTTGTATTCGTCCCTCACCGCCTGAGTCAGATTCCGGAAATATTCCCGTTCGAACTCGTCGCTCAACTGCCGCTTCCATCCCGTTTCTATTCTTACTTCCATTGCCGCGCTTGTGTTGGTATAATAATAAAACAACGCAGGTGAACATTTTATCGCGTTAGATTTTGCAGCATCGGGTAAAAGTGTTAATTTTGCATATGGAAAACCTCCGCCGCTTACGGAGGTCTGTGAATATATAACCAGTAACAGCAATATTACCCGCGTGTAATATATAATACGGAATATGCAGAAATATCTCTATTGGATTCTCCTCGCCCTCATGTTCGTGCCGTTCAAGCAGATCTGCGGCGTTGAGGTCATCTCGGCTCCCATAGCCCTGTTTGTCGGACTCGTGTTCGCTCTTGTCTTTGGCATCCCCTATCCGAAATTCAACAAGAAACTATCTAAATATCTGCTCCAGGCCTCAGTGGTCGGGCTCGGTTTCGGCATGAATCTCGAGCGCTCGCTCCAGAGCGGGGCTGAAGGCATGATCTTCACCGTGGCTTCGGTCATCATCGTGATGGTGGTCGGGGTGGTGCTCGGCCGATACATGCGCATTGACTCCAAGACGTCTTATCTGATATCGTCAGGCACCGCGATATGCGGCGGAAGCGCGATCGCCGCTGTGGGCGGTGTGCTGAATGCTAAGGAGAATGAGATGGCCGTTTCTCTCGGCGTGATATTCATACTCAATGCGATAGCACTATTCATTTTCCCGCCGTTGGGACACATGCTCGGCCTTGACCAGCATCAGTTCGGCACATGGGCCGCTATAGCCATTCATGACACAAGTTCTGTGGTCGGCGCCGGCGCCGCGTATGGAGCGGAGGCGTGCGAGCTCGCCACGCTCATCAAGTGCACCCGTGCGCTGTGGATTATCCCGCTCGCTTTCTTCACAATGTGGTATTATGGACGCAGTTCCATGAAAGCCGGGACTGAAGGAGAGGAGAAGAAGGGCAAGGTAAGCATACCCTGGTTCATATTCCTTTTCGTGGCGGCCATGATTTTCAATACATATGTCGGCACAGACACTTTCCGTCCGGCCTACGACGCGCTTGTGGTGATTGCAAAACAGTGCCTCATCGCTGTCCTTTTTGCCATAGGTGCAGGCCTAAGCCTCAAGGTGATAAGGCAGGTGGGTGTCAAGCCCCTTGTGCAGGCTGTGATTCTTTGGATTGTGATCGGGGTCGGTTCGCTGGCCGTGATACTTGAATTCGGTGTATGAAAAAATATGAGGTGTCGCAATCGAGACCTGAACTGAATGATATGAAATCATTGACACGAACATTGGTGCGCAACCTGCATCCCGTATCTCTGCTTCTGGGCTGCGGCTCGGTGCTCGCCGGTCTCTCGGCCTCGGTGCTGAGAGGCGGTGTGGCTCTATTTCCCGCGTTCATGACGTTGCTTTTCGCGCTTTTCCTGCAGATGTCGGCCAACGAGTATTATGGATACAGATGCGCCCGGAGGAATGCGCTGTCGCATCCTGATTCCGACGACCGACAGGACCGACAGTATATCGTGATGCATACGCTCTCCAACGCTCTCGCCATTCTTGCGGCCACAGTGGCTTTTCCTATGGTGGCGCATCTCAAATGGGTGACGGTTGTATATGTGGTGCTTATGGGCGCGCTGATGTATTTCTATTTCGGAGGTCCGCGTCCGCTGGTGCTTACAAGATGGGGGCTGCTGGTCACATTCATCTTCTTCGGCCCGATAGCAGTCAGTGGAACGGCCTTCGTGCAGAGACCGTCGTGGGAAATGCTGGTCCCCATCGCTGTTTATTCCGTCATCAGCGGTGTTCTCGCGGTCAATACGCATCTGTCCATACAGTATCTGCGCAGGCAGGAGGATGTCAGGGACGGAATGACGTCGCTGATCTACTTCAAAGGGATAAAACTGGTGCGTCTGATCTATCTCTTCAACGTGGCGCTGGTCTGTGTGCTCATGATGGCTTTCCCGTTCGACCTTGGATTCGGCGGGCGGCTTTACGGGGCGGTAGTGCCGGCGTGGCTGATAATCACCGCCGCGTTCGCAGTGCGCCACATGAATGATTTCACACAGAAAAGCGCCCTCAGGATTCGTCTCATAGTTATCGTGCAGTATGTCACCGCCATGATAGTGCTCCTCGCTGTGGTGCTGATATCCATGGAGTCATACTGGATCGGCATCCTGCATCCCCATCACTGAGCTGCCGGCGAGACCCCCATAAATAATCCATACTGATATAACACACGCGGACGATACCGAAATATCGTCCGCGTGTCTGTTGCTGGCCCGTACAGATGTCACCGTATGAGGATCTTCTCTGTCTTCCCTCCACGGCGGCGCAGGTATATGCCTTCATGCAGATTCGCATCGTTTACCTTGATACCCTGGAGATTATAATATTCTGTCTCTTCTGTGATGTCGTCGTGTCCGATTCCGGTCATTTCCACATCCGCTCGGTCCGCTATGGCCCGCAGAGCCGCGCGTACGGCATAGTATGCTTCCTTCGGACGGGTGTTGCCGTCGTAGATCAGAGGATTGTTGTCACGCCATGAATCAGGGTCGCACAGTCCCCATATGAGCACGGTCCTGCAGTTTTTCTGTGACAGGGCCGACATGACCACCGCGCAGTAGTCTTCCGCCTGGCGCATCTCGGCATCGCCCGACGCGATATCGGTCTGCTCTATGTCAAGTTCGGTGACGGCGCAGATCAGACCGAGTTCCTCATAACGGCGGATATTGTCCCTGAGTCTGCGGGCGTCGATCTGTCCGGAATGAAAATGGCACTGCAGGCCGACACCGTGGATGGGAACTCCCTTCTCCACAAGTTTTCTGACAAGGTTGAAGTAAGCCTCGGATTTCGGCTGTCCCATGAATTCCGCTCCGTATTCATTGATGAAAAGCAACGCTTCGGGATCGGCCTCATGCGCCATTCGGAAAGCCTGCTCGATAAATTCCTCTCCGATCACGTCGTTCCATACTGAATTGCGGAGTTTGTAGGCATCAGGATTGTTCCAGACCACGCTCTGGTCATCGTCAAGGCATTCGTTGACCACATCCCATTCGCGTATTTTTCCTTTCAGTCCGCCCGCTACTCCGTTGATATGGCTCCGCATTATCTCGGTCAGCTGCTCTTTGCTCCAATGGTGGTTGTTTTTCTTGCCGTCTGAGGAAATCCACTGGGGCACCTGCTGATGCCCCACCAGCACGTGGCCCCTGACGTCCATGGCATTTTTTTCGGCGAAGTTCAGCAGGTTCCACGCTGAGCCGAGTGTGAAATTGCCATTCTGGGGCTCGGTGGCATCTATTTTCATCTCGTTTTCCGCCTCTGCGAGGTTGAACTGTTTCCCTATGGTGGAAGGTCTGGCATCATACATGTCGGAGAGGCTGTATCTGTATTGATTCACCGCCACGCCTATCGACTTGCCTGCCTTATCGGCATAATCGCGCAAAGTCGCGGTGTCGTCGTAGCTGTCAGACCAGTCTATGATGAACGCATCGTTGCCTTCGCCGTCGAGCACTATCTCATCTTCTATTTCCTTGTCTCCTTGTCCGGAATACCCGGTGTCGGTGACAGTGGCGACCACATTAAATTCTGTCGCGGTAAGGATTTCCTCTACTTTCCAGGTGTAAGCCTTAGGATACTGGATGCGGAAATTCCAGCCGTCTCCGCTGTCTGAGATCTTGCCGGACGATTTGAGAAGGGTGAACCGGTCGCCTTTGTTCAGTCTGACACCCTCTGCCAGGCGGATGTCGATTATCGGCATAGCGCCGGAAACATCGTAGATCTCGTCGCGTCCGATATAGGATACCTTTCCGCTTACGTCAAGACTTGTGGACTCTTGCTCGCCGCCGACGGTGAATATCAGCCGCGAAGTGGGGTGCACCTTCAGGTCGATCGCATTCCCCCCTTCATAGTCAGCCAGTGTCAGGGTCTTGCCCCGTGAGTCGCCCGGCTCAATGTATCCGAATATGTCGGCGGTGCCTGAGATGCTTCCGGATCCCCCGAGACACCCTCCTGTGTAGACTATCACTCCTGTCGTGTTGCCGCCGATACCCACAGCGCCGGGAAGCCTGTCGCGGCGTGCTTCGTCGGCATCGTTGCTCACGAGTAGTTTCCCTCCTGTCACGGTTATGAATCCGGTGATGCGGTTGTTGTTGCCGGTTATGCTGTAGGTGCCTGCTCCTTCTTTGACAATTCCTACCGGAGATGTGCCTTCGGAGGATATTGTGCCTGCGAGTTCGGAATCGGAACCGTCTTGACCGATCAGATAGTACACTCCTTTCTGCTTGTTGCCCTTGTAGTACCCCATGAGCCGGCTTCCGGCCTCGGTGCGCAGGGAGCCTATGCGGTGTGCGCGTGCGGTGTTGCCGTCCTCGCCTCCGAGTGTGGCGCCTTCATGCAGAGTCACGCTGTTGTCGGCAAGCAATCTGGAGTATCTTCCCTCACGGATAGAGACTTTCACATTGCCCGGATCGAATTTCACGCCGCCATGAGCGAGAATCTCGCCATAGAAGCCCGCTTTCACCGAGGCGTTTACCTCCGGCCAGGGATAGATGTGCACATCGCCGTCAAACCTGTCCCAGTCGGGAAGTTGCGCCGATGAGTTGCCGATGAAGGAGCGTTCGCCGCCGGAATGGATGTTCAGACGCCCATGTCCTATGACGGGCGACATCCAATAGGTATAGCGCGAGGTGTAGACATTCAGTTCCGTGCCGTCAGGTATGGAGATCCCCTCGGCGTAGGAAGTATAGGAGGAAGACGTGCTTGAGGGATCGCTGAAATCGAGCAGCCCGTCATCATAGGAGGGGAAGTCGGGGCCGGACAGCGTGATGTCGTCGATGTAGTAGTCGGAATTGTCGGAATTGAACCCGATTCTCAGATAGGCGGAATTGTTGTCGCGGTCTATTGCCGGCATCTCATAGTTCCAAGTCTTCCATGTCGACACCGGACCATATGATGGCCCTGTCTCTTATACACATCTCCGAGCCCACGAGACACTGAGCGATCTCGT
>USNC01000008.1 GCA_900555915.1 uncultured Porphyromonadaceae bacterium
ACCCCTTGACTCATGAGGAAAGTTACCTTCAGACTCGCTGGCTTGGGCGCTTTTTGCCCTTTGGTTCAGTCACATACCCCGGTATGTTCCTTCACCTGCAGGACAAAAATCACTCCAAGCCAGCGACCCCGGGGGAACTGAAATTTTATGAAATGGGGTCTAAAATTCGCTTTGCGAATTTTAAGTTTAAGGTTTAAGGTTTAATTTATCGGTATAAGCCTTTCGTAAAGCTGACAGAAGTCTTGCTGTTAAACCTTAACCCTTAAGTGTTAAACCTTAAACCTTAAACTTTTTACTTATTCAGCAGATAATACACATCATTGAGGCGCAGCTCCTTCTTGAAGCCCTGCATCGTGGTGTCCTTGTCGATGCGCACCATCTCGATTCCGGCCATCTCTGCGTAGTCTTCCCAGTATTCGGGAGTGATGTCGTAAGAGAAGCAGCTGTGGTGTGTGCCGCCGGCCATGATCCACGCGCCTGCGCCGATCTCGAAGTTGGGCTTCGGAATCCAGAGTGCCGATGCCACAGGGAGTTTCGGAAGCGGTTTCGACTTGATGCATTCCACATCGTTTACGATCAGACGGAAACGGTTGCCAAGGTCGATCACTGTAGCAGTGATGCCGTCGCCCGGTTTCGAGGTGAAGACGAGACGGGCTGTCTGTGCCTTGCGGATGCCGATGCCGAGGAAATGCACCTCAAGGCGAGGACGTTCTTCAGCGATGAGCGGGCACACCTCAAGCATGTGGGCCTGGAGTATCGAGCTTTCTGCGCCGTTGAAGTTGAGGGTGTAGTCTTCGAGGAAGGAGCATCCCTTGCCCATGCCCTGGCTCATGAACCATAGTGTGCGGTAGAGTGCGGCCGACTTCCAGTCGCCTTCGGCGCCGAAACCGATGCCTTCGGCCATCAGACGCTGCGATGCAAGACCCGGAATCTGGTTGAAACCTACGAATTTAGGATCGTTGATATCCTGAGTGCCGAGATCGTCGAAGTTGGTGGTGAAGGCTTTAGCTCCCTTTGCCTTGAGGATGGCGCGGATAGCGAGTTCTGCCTTTGCTGCCTCCCATACGGAGTTGTAGCCTTCGGTGCCTTCTTTCTCCAGTTCGGCATCGTGGGCGTAGAGCTTGAAGTATTCGGCCACGAGGGCTTTAGTATCTTCGTCGGTCACTTTCTTGTAGTATTCCATCAGCTCGCTCACCGGGCAGTAGTCCACATGGTAGCCGAGCTGCATCTCAGCGTCAACCTTGTCGCCGTCGGTCACGGCCACATTGTTCATCTGGTCGCCGAAGCGGAGCACGAGCATGTCCTGCGAGTCAGCCCATGCGGCTGCCACGCGCTGCCATACCGCGATGTGGTCCTGGGTGGCGGCATCTTTCCAGTAGCCCACCACCACCTTGCGGCGCACCTTCATGCGGGCGCAGATATGGCCGAACTCGCGGTCGCCGTGTGCGCTCTGGTTCAGGTTCATGAAGTCCATGTCCATGGTGTCCCAAGGTATCTCGGCGTTATACTGTGTGTGGAAGTGGAGGAGCGGTTTGCGGAGTGCCTGCAGACCGTGGATCCACATCTTGGCAGGTGAGAAGGTATGCATCCAGGTGATGATACCTGCGCATTTCGGGTCGTTGTTGGCGGCCTTCATCACTTCTTCCACCTCCTTCGAGGAGTTTGCAGTGCCTTTATATACCACCTTGATGGGAAGACGGCCGGAGTTGTTGAGTCCGTCTACCATTTCTTTCGAGTGTGCGTCGACAGCGACCACTGCGTCGCCTCCGTAGAGCAACTGGGCGCCAGTCACCCACCATATTTCAAAATTTTCGTACATTTTAGTTTTTTTTATTTCGGTTTTTGATTTTTATGAAGAATCATGATGTATCATGATGAATCATGATGTATCATGTTGTATCATGATGCCTCATATTGTATCATGATGCCTCATGATGCCTCATGGTAAATCATGATATTTTCAGGATCACTGTCCGTAGTAGGCATTAGGTCCGTGCTTCCTGAGATAGTGCTTCTCGACCAGCAGCGGGTTCATTGTCAGGTTGGGGTTGGCCGCGAAGGCGATGCTCGCCATCTTCGCCACCTGCTCCATCACCACGGCATTGTGCACCGCGTCGTGAGCGTCCTTGCCCCACGAGAAAGGACCATGGTTCTTGACAAGAACGCCGGGAGTGTGCATCGGGTTCATACCCTCGAAACGCCTGATGATGACGTTGCCCGTCTCAAGTTCATAGGCTCCCTTCACTTCTTCTTCGGTCATGTCGGCCGTGCAGGGTATCGCCTCGTGGAAATAGTCGGCGTGGGTGGTGCCGATGTTCGGTATGTCAAGGCCTGCCTGTGCCCAGGCTGTGGCGAATGTGGAGTGGGTGTGCACCACACCTCCCACTTCGGGCCATGCGCGGTAGATGGCAAGGTGGGTCGGGGTGTCGCTCGAGGGTTTGAGATGTCCCTCCACGATGTTGCCTTGCAGGTCCACCACCACCATATCCTCGGGCTTCATGACGTCATAGTCCACGCCCGACGGCTTGATCACCACCAGGCCCGACTCGCGGTCGATGCCCGACACATTGCCCCATGTGAAGATCACGAGTCCGTGCTTCACCAGGTCCATATTAGCTTCATAAACTTTTTTCTTAAGATCTTCGAGCATAACAGAGTGTTCGTTTTGTCAGAGTTTGTATATTCAGAGTTTGTATATCATGATGCATCATGAAAAACCATGATGCATCATGATTTTATTTTACCAGAAATACCAATAGAAAGCCGCGGTAATACCAAGGATGATCACAGAGTGTATGATATCCCAGTGGTTCCAGCTCTGGCGGGTGGCCAGGCGCTGTTCCGGTGTGGAGGTTCCGAATACCAGACCCTTTATCTTCTCCGGATCCGGTGCCTTTGTGAAGAGCGACACTATCACGCCTACTGCAAGGCAGAACACGAGCATCCAGCCGCAGAAGAAGAGCCAGTTCTCATCGAAGAATATTCTCTGGAAGAGGCTTGCGTCGGGGTTCTGGCCGGCTGCAACGCCTGCGCTCGTGTAGTAGATCTTCGCGCCCAGACGTGTGAGGCCGATGACAAGGCCTGAGAGCAGCGCCCACATGCCGCCGAGTGCCGACGCGCGTTTCCAGAGTATGCCGATCAGGAACGCAGCCGCGATACCGGGAGCGAGCACCGACTGCACATCCTGCAGATAGAGGTAGAGCACGTCGCCTACCGAGCGCATCACCGGAATCCACAGTATGCCGAGTATCACGATCACTACAGTGGCTGCCTGTCCGATGCGCACAAGTTTCTTGGGGTCGGTGTTCGGTTTGAAGCGCTGGTAGAAGTCGATGGTGAAGAGTGCTGCAGAGGAGTTGAAGAGCGAGGCCAGCGACGACATGAGGGCAGCTAAGATACCGCACACGATCAGACCTTTCACACCGGCCGGAAGCAGTTTGGCCACGAGCGTCGGGAACGCCGCGTCGGAGTTGGGGTTGCCTTCAGGAGTCAGCGGCAGGAAGTCGCCGAGGTTCTGGTGGAGTGCGAAGGCGATCATGCCCGGGATAAGGAAGAGGAACACGGGGAGCAGTTTCAGGTAGGCTCCGAAGATGGTGCCTCGGCGGGCCTGCTGCTCGTCGCGGCCTGAGAGCACGCGCTGCACGATGAACTGGTCGGTACACCAATACCAGAATCCGATCACCGCCGAACCGATAAGTGCGCCGAGCCAGGGATACTGTGCGTCGCGGTTGTCGCGGATGAGGTTCACCATCGAGTCGCCGTATTCGTTCACCTTCACTTCAGAGCATATGCGCATCATCTCGTCCCAGCCGCCAAGTTCGCGCAGACCGAGCACCAGGATGATAAGCGAGCCGAGAAGAAGGATCGGGGTCTGGAGCACTGAGGTGTAGAGTACTGATTTCATGCCGCCGAAGACGGTGTAGAGGGCGGTGATGAGCACGAGGCCGATCGCCGCGATCCAGAAGAAATCGATGCCCCAGAGGGTCTCTATGCCGAATACCTGCTGGAATACTAGTCCGCCGGCATATACCGTCACGGCCACCTTTGTCAGCACATAGCTGATGAGTGAGATCACGGAGAGGATGGTGCGCGACGCCGGGTTGTAGCGTTTCTCAAGGAATTCCGGCATCGTTATCACCATCGAACGGCTGTAGAAGGGCACGAATACCCAGCCGAGCAAAAGGATCATCCAGCCCTGTATCTCCCAGTGCGCCATCGCCATGCCGCTGGAGGCTCCTGAGCCTGCCAGGCCGATGAGATGTTCTGATCCGATGTTTGACGCGAATATCGACGCGCCGATTGCAATCCAGGTGGCGTCTTTGCCACCAAGGAAGTAGTCGTCGGCATTGTTCTGCTTCTGGCGCATCACCCACAGGATGATACCTATCAGTGCCAGTGCGAACAGCGCGACCACGATCCAGTCTAATGCTGCCATAGTTTTTTTATTGTTGTTTTTTAGTTTTTTTTACCCTTAGACATTAAAATATAAACTAACCCCTAACCCGGAAATATCGCCCGTGGGGCGATATTTCCGTTATTCAACTCCGAACCTGAACACGCAGTGGCTGCTGTAGGTCTCGCCCGGTTTCAGAGTTGCCGACGGCCATTCCGGTTTGTTGGGGGTGTCGGGATATTTCTGGGTCTCGAGGCAGATGCCTGTGCGCTGCTGGTAGGTGATGCCGTTCTTGCCGGTCACGGTGCCGTCGAGGAAGTTGCCCGAATACACCTGGATGCCCGGTTCGTCGGTCAACACCTCAAGCTTGATGCCGGTGGTGGGGGAGACCAGGGTGGCGGCCACCTGCGAGTCGTCGCCGGCCGCGTCGAGCACCCAGTTGTGGTCATATCCGTTGCCGTTCTTCAGCTGCTCGAAGTCAAACTTCTCGATGTCAGCGCCCACGGCCTTGGCGGTGGTGAAGTCCATCGGAGTGCCTGCCACTTCCAGTATCTCGCCGGTGGTCATGTAGGTCGAGTCTACCGGTGTGTAGCGTGCGGCGTTGATCGTCAGTATGCAGTTGGTGATGGGTTCGGCGGGATTGCCGTTGAGGTTGAAGTATGAGTGGTTGGTCATGTTGACCACTGTTGTCTTGTCGGTGGTGGCCTTGTATGCTATGTCGATGGCGTTGTCGGCCAGAAGCGTGTAGGTCACCTCCGCCTTCACGTTGCCGGGGAAATTGTTGTCGCCGTCGGGGCTGTCGATCGTCAGCACCAGCGTGGAGTCGTTGGCCTGCTTGGCGTCGTACACCTTGTATTGCCATCCGGAGGGGCCGCCGTGCAGGCAGTGTCCGAAATTGTTCTGGGGAAGCTGGATTGTGTCGCCCTCAATCACGAGGCGTCCCTGGTTGATGCGGTTGGCATATCGTCCGATAGAGGCTCCGAAGTCGGTGAGGTTGTTCTCAGGGAAATAAGCCTGCACGCTGTCGAATCCGAGCACTACATCCTTGAAATCGCCGTTGCGGTCAGGCACCATCACCGACACGATGCGGCCTCCGAAATTCGTGATGCACACTTCCATGCCGTTGGCGTTCTTGAGAGTGTAGAGTGCGGTCTGTTTGCCTTGATATTCTGCCGCGAATTTCTCCGGATCCAATCCGGAATCTGTCTTTTGCGCTTGTTGCTGGGTGTTGCATGCCGCCAGCGCCAGGACTGCTCCTGCCATGGCTGCGATGCCTTTTGCTGTTTTGATCATGATTTTCGCTTTGTCTTGTTGTTTTGTTCTGTTAGTTTCTGAATTGTCTGTTTCGGGTTGCAATATGTTGCCATGCAGATGTTTGTGTGGCTGTTGCATTATCGGCATGTGCATAATATGTTGTAAAATTACAAAATACCGTTCTCATAGCCAAAAATATAAATATGTTGTAAAGCATATTTTGTCGGTCCTCATGTCAGTATAAGACCCAGTCTCCGCAGTCCGGCTCAAAAAAGAAGTCTTGCAAAAACCCTCGAGTGCTGAGGATTGTTAAGAAGATAGCGATTATTGATGCGGATCATAATTCGGTCTGCCACTATTGACTGTATCTGACTAAACTTTATAGAATTGAAAACCGACGATCAAAATACCCGGCGCCCGGAGGTGGAGGAATCCGGAATGGCGAAGCCCGACGTAGATGCCGGCCGCCAGAAAAACACAAAGCGTCATCTCATCCGCAACAAATGGATCAGACGGGGCCTCGAGTCTGTGCTGTGTCTGGTTGTCATCGTGTTGCTGCTCCCGCTGCTTCTCTATATCCCTGCGGTTCAGGATCTCGCGGTGCGTGTCGCCACCGGAATAGTCGCCGACAAGACCGGCATGGATATAAATATAGGTAAGTTCCGGCTCAAGTTCCCGCTCGATATCTCGCTGCGCGATGTGGCGGTGGTGGAGGCCGCGGGCGATACTATGGTGGTCGCACGCGAGGTGGTCGCCGATGTGCGTATGTTGCCTCTCATCCATCTTGATGTCCAGGTCAACCGCCTGAGACTTCTCGATGCGCGCTACCGTATGCTCAGCCCTGACTCCTCCATGCTGATGACTGTCAGGGCCGGTCTGCTCGAAGTGGATGGAAACACTTCGGCCGACCTCTCGTCAAACTCCATATCGATAGGAGAGGCGCTGCTTAAGGACGGTTCGGTCAATCTTACCATGGATGTTTGGAAACAGACACCGTCGCCCGCCGACTCCGCGTCTGCTCCTTTCCATATCACTGCCGGCCGTCTGAATCTTGACAATATACTTTTCTCGATGTCGATGCTTCCTACCATCGACACGCTGCTGTTCCGCGCCGACCGCCTGACGCTCGACAAGGGCGACATAGATCTCGCACGCAACCGCATATCAATCGGCAGTGTGGCCGCCTCGTCAGGTTTCGCCCGGATGCTCGCGCCCTCCGCCGAATATGTCGAGGCGCATCCGGCTCCCGAACCTGACTCCACATCCTCTTCGGCGCCGATGGTGATAGATGTCGCAAAAATCGCTCTTGCCGGGTTTGATGCCCGCTATGCGGTGAAAGATGCGCCGCATGTGGATGGCTTCGACGCGTCCGACATCCGTGCCGACAATCTTGAGCTCCTGATACATCACTTCCGGAATGCCGGCCCCGCTATCTCGCTCCCCATAGCATCGCTTGCCGGAAAGTTGCCGATGGGCGGCAGGGAGATATCCATTCTTCCGGCCTCGCGCGGCACTTTCGAGATGGACTCCGCAGGCATGGCGCTGAAAAATTTCCACATCCTGACCCCCGAATCGCGTATCGACGCTTCGGCGGCAATCCCGAACGCGCTCATGCAGATGCTTCCTTCGGCTCTGCTCGATGTCGACATTGACGCAAGTCTGGGCATGGCCGACATTAACGCCTTCATGCCGGCGATGGGTGTCTACACCGCGGCCATACCGGCCGGAACGCCGCTGGATGCAGTGGTCAAGGCGTCGGGCAGTCTCGGCAACGCAACCCTGAGCAAGTGTGACATACGTCTTCCGGGTGTGCTTTCGCTGCGTGCCGACGGCAAGGCGGTCAATGCTCTCGACATAAAGCGTATGGAAGCGAAGATCGCTTTCGATGGAGAACTCCGCAAGCCGGGTGTCATCCGCAATTTCGTGGAGTTGGGCGATGTCTCTGTCCCCATGCTCTCGATCAAGGGCAAGGCCACGGCCTCACATGAGAACTATACGGCCGATTTCTCGCTCAACACACCGAAAGGAGACGTGGTGGGTCTCGGCAAGGTTGGTATGAATTCCGAGCGCTACGAGGCCGATCTTGACATCCGCAACCTTGATGCGGGCTATTTCATCGGCGATTCGGCCATCGGAAATGTCACAGCTTCTCTCGTGGCGCGCGGCGCCGGGTTCAATCCCGAGAAGCGCGGCGCCCACACCGATGTCAGATTGGACGTGGCGAGTCTTGTTTATAATCGTCAGACACTTAAGGATATTTTACTCGATGCCTCGCTTGCCGACGGCCGCTTCGACATAGATGCCAATTCTTCTTCGGCTCCGCTTGATTTCAGTGTGAAGGGAAGCGGCTCCATCGCCGAAGATTTCTATCAGGCCGATCTCACGGCCGATCTCCGTCATGTGGATCTCCACACGCTGGGATTCTCCGAGACGCTTTGCAACGGAGGCGCGCAGTTCCATCTCTATGGCAATGCCTCACCGCGTACGTGGCTCTACGATCTGACTTTCGATGCCGACAATATAGACTGGCACCTTCCCGACCAGGATCTGGTGCTGCCGCAGGGGGCGACGCTGAGGCTGGTGGCCGAGGCCGACAGGACACGCTGCAACCTCGATGCCCGCGGCGCCTCGGTCGACTTCATCGCCGCCGAAGGGCTCAAGGCTCTCACGGAGTCTTTCTCAGCTCTCGGCGCGATGATGCCGGGTATGCTGGAGCAGAGGCGTGTGGATGTGGCAGCCATAGAGGCCAAATTGCCTCCTTTCAGACTCAAGGCCGATGTGGACGGCACCGGAATAGTCGACGATTTCCTGCGGCCGTCGAAAATGGGCATTGGCACTCTCAATCTCAATCTTTACAAGGACTCGGTGCTTCAGGGCGACATGACGCTCAATACGCTGAAGACGGCTTCGATGAGGCTTGACACCATAACTCTCGGATTGCGCTCCAGGGGTAATCTGATCGACTATCAGGTGCATCTCGGCAACCGGCCCGGAACCATGGATGAGTTCGCCGATGTCAATATGAGCGGTTATTTCGGCGAAAACCGTCTGTCGGCATATCTGGTGCAGCATAATGTGAAGAAAAAAATGGGCTACAGGGTAGGTTTCACGGCCTCGCTCGCCGACTCCATCATGTCGCTTCGTTTCACTCCGCTGAAGGCCACCATCGCATATCTTCCGTGGAAGTTCAATGTCGACAACTTCGTGGATTTCAATATAGAGAAAAAGAAGATATATGCCAATCTCCAGGCAAGCAGCGACAGGAGCAGCATTCTCCTGCGCACCGAGCAGCGTGCCGACGGCGGCGACGAACTGCATCTGAACCTCACCGATATAAAGGTGCAGGATTTTCTCAAGATGTCGCTCAACGCTCCTCCTCTCACCGCCAATGTCAACTCCGATATCAAGGTGCGCTACAACGGGAGGGCTCTTATCGGAAAGGGCTCGCTCGACATTGCCGATCTCGTCTACGACCGCAAGAGGGTGGGCGACCTCAATTTCACTCTCGCGGCCGGCATGGGCAATAAAGGGAAATCGGCCGGTAAGATCGGTATGCTCGTAGATGGCTCGGAGGCGGCCGCGGTGCAGTTCGTGCTCGCTCCTGATTCCGTCGACAAGGCGGCCGGACTCGTGGCCGAGCGTCTCAAACTTCAGCTTACACGGTTCCCTGTGGCCATAGCCAATCCGTTCATGCCGCCGCAGACCATGTCGCTTTCCGGAAGACTAAACGGCAGCATGGACGTAAGCGGACGCCTTTCCAGTCCGCTGCTGAATGGAAGCATCGCAAGCGACTCCGTAGGTGTGTATGTCAATATGCTCGGCTCGACGCTCAGATTTGGCGACAAACCTATCGTGGTGGATAATAACGTGTTGAGATTCGATGATTTCAATATCACTGCCTACAACGACAATCCTTTGTCAGTCAACGGAACTGTCGATGCCTCGAAGTTTTCCGACATTATGCTCGATCTTACTGCCGCCGCGCGCAACATGCAGCTTACCGGAGGCAAGAAAAGCAAAGGCGATATCACCGGCAATCTTTTCATAGACCTCGACGCCGGCGTGAAGGGTCCTCTGTCGCGGATGAATGTGGATGCAACTCTCAATGTGCTCCCAACTACCGATGTCACCTACATGATGACTATGGACTCCGACATGCTCAACAGCCAGGGCGGAGCCGACGATGTGGTGCGTTTCGTGAATTTCGCCGACTCGACACTGGTGGCCAAGGCTGATTCCATTCATTCATCCATGACCATGAGGATCAACGCGAAGGCCATAATATCGCAGGGCACGCAGATCGCCGTAGACCTCGCCGGAAGCGGCAAGGTGGAATGCAACCCTTCCGGTACTCTCAATTATTTCCAGAACTATATGGGCGACATGAGACTTAGCGGAACCCTGTACACCGGCACCGGATATGCCCGCTACAAAGTGCCCCTGCTCGGAAACAAGGCGTTCGATTTCGACCGCGACAGCCATATCACCTGGAGCGGCGATATCCTCAACCCCTCGCTGTCGATCTCCGCATCCGATGTGCTCAAGACAAATATCCAGATGAACGGCAACACGAGCCTCGTCAACTTCATTGTCTCGCTCAATATCGGCAATACCCTGTCATCTCCTTCGGTATCGTTCGATCTTGCCACCAACGACGACATGAGCATCAGCAACGAACTGCAGTCCATGACTCCGGAGCAGCGCCAGCAGCAGGCCATGAACCTTCTGCTCACCGGCACCTATATGGGGCCGAACGCGAAGTCGGTCAAGGGCGATATTGTCACCGGAAATCTCTACAGTTTCCTCACCTCGCGCCTCAACGCGCTGGCGGCCCAGAACATCAAGGGCGTGGATATCAATTTCGGCGTCAACCAGTATGAGGTGGGCTCCAACGGAAACACTTCGACCAATACCTCATATTCTTATCAGGTGTCGAAATCGCTCATAAATAATAGGTTCAAGATCGTGGTGGGTGGCAATTACTCCACCAACGCCTCCGCCGACGAGAATTTCCAGCAGAATCTCATAAGCGACATCGCGTTTGAATACATTCTCAAGCAGAGCAATACGATGAGCCTCAATGCCCGCCTTTTCAGACACACCGGGTTCGAGAGCATTCTCGAGGGCGAGATCACCGAGACCGGTGTCGGTCTGTCGCTCCGCCGCCGGCTCGCTTATTTCACCGAAATCACCCATTTCGGCCTGAGCAAACTCTGGAAAAAACCGAAGAAGACTGAGGTGCCCGCACCTGCCGACTCCATACCTGTGCGCACGGACTCAGTGCCGCTGCCTGCCGACGCCTCCGTCGGTTCCAATCACTCTGTTAACTCTGAAAACCAAAACTGAATATGCCTGCCAGATTCCACAAAATATCACACGCCATTCTGCTGCTCGCGCTTCTGGCCTCGGGGGCGTGCAGCACCACGCGCCGCCTTGAGGAGGGCGACGTGCTCTATACAGGTGTGAAAAGCATAAAGGTAAATCCTACGGCCGATGAGAAACTCCCGGCCGATCTCGTGTCGGACATCAATACGGCGGTGGCCGTGCGCCCCAACAATGCCGCGCCTCTGCTTTATCCTTACTCAAAGTTCAGGATGCCGTTTCCTGTAGGCCTGTGGGTCTACAACAACTGGAACGATTCCGTCGGTGGCCTGAAAGGTTGGCTGTATAGAAAGCTGGTGAGCCAGCCGGTGCTCGTCTCCGACGTGCGCGCCGACCAGCGCATGAAGATGGTGGAGCAGATTCTTGCCGACAACGGCCATTTCGGTTCTTCCGCCACCTACGACGTGGTCTACGATAAGAAAGACCCCAAAAAGGCTTCCATTGCCTACACATTTGATGTCTCATCTCCCTACCGCATCGACAGCATACAGTATATCAACCGCCCGAACGACGGTCTGTCGCATTTCGTCGATTCTCTCGCCAGGAAAAGCAGATGGTTCAAGGATGGTTCGGTATTCTGTGTCGACTCCCTGTCGTCAATGAGGGTCAGCATAGCCAACAATCTCCGCAACAGGGGGTACTATTATTTCCGCCCGGAATACATAGAATTCCTTGCCGACACTTTCATGACCCCCCATGCGGTGGCCATGAAGATGGATTTTGCCGACAATATGCCCGCTCTCGCCCGCAATAAATACAAGACCCGCAACATAGTCACTCTCCTGCAGCGCAATGAGAGATACGGTGAGGGACGTCCCGACACGATTGACACCAAAAAGGGACAGCTTATCATCATGCGTCCGCAGCGTGTCAGGAAAAGCATGATTCCGGAGTGCATCACATTCAGGGAGGGAAAGGTCTTTTCAGTGCGCGACATGGACAGGACGCAGACCCGCCTCGCGAGACTGGGCATTTTCTCCAACATCGAGATACAGCCGGTGCCCGCCGACACCTCCGCTCTCGATCCGCTGATGGACGTGTTCATCACCTGCCGCTACGACCGCCCCATGGAGGCGACGCTCGAATTGAATGCAACTTCCAAATCCAATTCCTACATAGGCCCGGGCCTCGTGGGCACTTTCGCGCATCACAATCTTTTCGGCGGGGCAGAGAAACTCTCGGTGTCGCTCAATGCAAGCTATGAGTGGCAGACCGGCCGAAACAGATCGAGCATATTCAATTCCTATGAGTTCGGTCTCCAGTCGTCGCTCGCCTTCCCGAGGCTGCTCGCCCCTAAGTTCATACCACGCTCCACACGCGACCTTAACTGGACCACTCTCTCGCTCGGAGGCTCGATTCTCAACCGCCCGAAATATTTCAAGATGGCCGAATACAATATGGGCATCACATACGAATGGCGCGCCAACCGCTATGCGGTGAATTCTTTCACACCGTTCAAACTGGTCTACAACAAACTGATGCGCACCACGGCCTCGTTCGACTCAATTATGCAGCAGAACCCGGCGGTGGCTCTGAGTTTCGAGAGCCGCTTTATCCCGCAGTTAAGCTATACATACACCTACAACCGATGGATGGAGCGCGAACGCAACAATGAGATCACTTTCTCTGCCACATTCACGGAGGCCGGCAATCTTTTCGATGGCATATATCGCCTGTGTGGTGTGAAAGGAGAGAAAAAACTGTTCGGAACCCCGTTCTCGCAGTTTGTGAAGGGGCAGGCCCAGCTGGTATGGAACCATCGGCTTTTCCCCAAGTCCGACCATTGGCTTGTGACTCGTGTCCTGCTCGGTGCCGAGCACGCCTACGGAAATTCAAGGGAGGTCCCCTATTCAGAACAGTTCTATATAGGCGGCGCGAATTCCATCCGCGCCTTCACGGTGCGTTCCATAGGTCCGGGCAGTTACAGGGCGCCACGCGACCAGGTGAACGGTTATTTCGATCAGACCGGTACGTTTAAATTTGAGTTGAATGCCGAATACCGGTTCCCGCTCGTGGCCCAGCTCCACGGTGCGTTCTTCATCGACACCGGCAACATCTGGCTGCTCAAGAACGATCCGCTCCGTCCGGGCGGCAAACTCTCGGGAAAGTCTTTCCTTAAGGATCTCGCGCTCGGCACCGGTGCCGGTCTGCGCTATGATCTCGACATGATAGTGCTGCGTCTTGATGTGGGATATGGTCTGCATACTCCATACTCCAACGGCACTCCCCACTATTTCAATGTCCGATTCAAGGATGCGTTCGCCGTTCACCTCGCCATCGGCTATCCGTTCTGATGCCGCCGTGGTTGGGGGCAAAAGATAAAAGGCCGGAATCTTCAGGGATTCCGGCCTTGCTGCATTTGTTTTTCCGCGTCCCGTCTGCAGAAAGGCCTCGCGTCTTTGGAGACTGGGATCGCTCTTCGATTTTTATATTCTGGTCCCGGATGCCGACGTCTGCATCCGTGTTCCGTTTCTTTGTAATTAAAACGTTTTCCTCAGCCTGGGGGTTCATTTAGACCCTATTTCGAAATGGAGTCTAAGGCAGGATTCTTCAAAAGAGTGAATTATGCTCCTGCCCGTTTTGCATATTTCAGTTTTTTTAACTAATTTTGCATTCTTTCAAGGGCGTGCGGGTTTTCAAAACCTGTTTCACGCGGACAAAACGAAATATACAATCATGAAAATAGTTCTTTTTGACAATAAGGATGATCATGCCGATCTGCTTCCTTTGTCTTTCACCCGTCCTATATGCGACTTCCGTGTCGGAATCACCACTATTCGTGAGAAATGGCAGACGCTGATCCCCGGTGCGGAGGTACACGCGCTTCCTGTAGACTTCCTGCGCGAGCGTTTCGGCCTGTCTCTTATACACATCTGACGCTGCCGACGATCTTACGCGTGTAGAT
>USNC01000009.1 GCA_900555915.1 uncultured Porphyromonadaceae bacterium
GCCGTATGTGGCGGCAAGCCTGATACGGCCGCTCCTGAACGCCTCCGACGACTCCACCACCTTCTGCACCACCGCGTCCGAAGTCTCGCACACAGCCGGTGTGCACACTCCGTCGCCGAGGTGACCGCCGGTAAACGACACCCGCAGACGCGCCCTTCCGGCCACAAACACAGGATGCCATTCCATCATCCCTCTCACTTCATATTTCTTCAGCATATTTTTTGGGGAGTTTAAGGTTTAATGTTTAATCTATAGCCTAAAATCTAAAGCCTAAAGCCTAAAATCTAAAGCCTAAAGCCTGCTCAAACATTGACATCGCCGGAATATTCCTTCCAGACGCCGGCCTCGCATATCCACATAGATCCGCCTGCCGCCGTGGCCGAGATGCCCGGACAGTCGCTCACCAGATAGTAGATGCAGCCTTCCGCTCCGTCGGGGGCATCAGCCGAGTCCCAGAGCATGAGGCGCTCGCTGTCCTCACCCGCTATCTCGCCCTCGCCGTCGATCCAGATGTGGCAGCTTCCCTTCAGCGCCACCGCATCCCATATCAGAATGCCGCTGCGTGTGGCCTCGTGTCCCTCCATGCGGTCCTCGAAACTGTGTTCGGCACTGTAGACGTAGTGCACCAGACGGTCCTCGCCTATAAGCGCCCCGCTGCGGCTCCAGCCGAGGCGGTCGAGTGTGGGCTCGCGCTTTATCTCGATATCGCCGAACACGGTGTGGAAATTGGTCACTGTCCAGCCCACGCTGTTCACCTTGGTCGATATCTGTATCTCGGGGTGGCGCGAATAGTCCACACACTGTATCTGCTCCAGAAGATCCTTGCCGGCAAGCAGAAGCGCGGTCTTGGGCACGTCTTCTCCGGTGAAGAACATCTTGGCGAGCGCTATGATCTTCTCCACTGTCCAGCGTCCGGAATGCTGGAGCTCGCGCTTGAACTGCCAGCGCAGACCTTCGGTGGTGTAGACATACTGCATGCCGAGATTAGGCACGCTCACCTGGAATTTGCCGGCCCTTCCGGCCCACAGCGTGCGGTTGCCGCGCACCTTGAAGTTGGCGATCGCCTGCTCCGCCACCACTGCCTTGGCAAAGGGAATGCGCTTGCGCTGCGAGTCGAAATAGTCGCTCACCACCTGGTTCATGCCGCGCTTCTGGAGATATACGCGGGTGGGCTGCGGCACTATGATGTCGGGATCCACCGATTTCTGGGTCTCATAGAGCGAATTGGCGAGCATCACCAGTTTTGTGCCTTCCGGTATGGCGGGAATCATGGAATTCTCGTCGTCGGGCGAGTTCTTTCGGCCGTTGACTGCCTTCACTATAGGATTGCCCGTGGTGGCGTCCTGGCCAACCACGAAAAGCATCAGGGCTTTGCCCGGAGTGGGGTTGAGGCCGGTGCGGTCGTAGCCGTCCACTCCCTTCACGAGCAGCGTGGTGTACTGTCGCGGCAGATTCTGCTCTCCGTTGGCGAGCGGCACCATGGTCTGGGCTATATTGCCGGCCACTGCAGCCGCCACGGTCAGCGTGCTCTTGGGCTCGTCGATCATATAGTGCTCCACTTCGGGAGAATTTACCTTCACCCTCTTTGCGCGCAGCATGAGATTCATGAGTGGCGTGTCGTCGCTGTTGAAGCGGAAAAGCTGGCTGTCGATGTCGGTCTCCACGAAATTTCCGGCATTGATGCCGCCGGTGGCATTGGCGATAGCGCTCACTGTAGCCGCCTCGCCCGCTTTGATTGATGTGTTCATATCTTTGAAATTTAAAATTTAGAATTTAGAATTTAAAATTGGGTATTCCGCAGCTTATAACCTATAAACTAACCTTATAAACTTATAAACTTATAAACTTCAATTTTCGCGCCAGCGAAAATTGAATTACGCCATCGACGCCAGGTCGAAAATGGAGTTGTGCCGGCTGGTGGCTGAGGTGCCCGACTGCATCGGACAGTCACTTTCCTCCTCCATCTCCTTCATTATCTGCCTGATGGCGGCGTTGCGGTTGCCACGGATGATCTCCAGCACCTTCTCCGCTCCCATCTCGTCGATCATTCTCTCTATCTCTTTCCTCCCTGGGTCTGAATTGCCTGTTTCGGCATTGTCGGCATTGTCGGCATTGTCCGTCTTGTCGCCGGCAGGGGAGTGCTTCCCCTGATCCGTATTCCCTTTATCCTTCGGCGGAATCTCTGAGCGCGCCGGATCGCGTGGTTCCTCTTTCTCGAGGTCGTAGGCTGTATAGTTTTCTTTTTCCACAGCGGTATGATTTTCTTTCTCCATAAGTGTGTGAGTTGTGATTGGTTTCTACGTCTGCAAAATTACACTCCGAAAAGCCCCTTCATCCCTTATCCCCGTAATCTTAAATTTAAAATTTAGAATTTAAAATTTAGAATTTTTGTCGACGGGGGATCAGTGTGTTTGAACCACTTGTGTCGGAGGGAGTTCGGAATTTCTGCGGGCACATTCCTCCACCACCCTTGCGGCGAGATCGGAGAAGGCTCTCGCCTCGGGATTCTCGGAAATATCACCACCCGTAGACTGCACCGCCGTGGGGCGTCCGGAGTCAGCCATCTCGCAGATATCAGCCACAAGCGGAATCTGCGCGAGAAGAGGCACCCCGAGTTCCGCGGCGAGGCGTGCCGCACCCTCGCGTCCGAATATATAGTATTTCTCCTCGGGATGCGGTGCCGGCGTGAACCATGCCATATTCTCCACAAGGCCGAGAATGGGGACATTTATCTTGTCGCTCCTGAACATACCTATCCCCTTTCGGGCATCGGCGAGCGCCACTTCCTGAGGCGTGCTGACCACAATCACGCCGGTGATGGGGAGAGTCTGCACGAGTGTAAGATGAATGTCGCTGGTGCCCGGAGGCATATCGATTACAAAATAGTCGAGATCACCCCACCAGGCTTCCCCTATGAGCTGCTTCAAGGCATTCGAAGCCATTCCGCCGCGCCAGAGCACGGGACTGTTGCGGTCTACCACAAAACCGATGCTCAGCATCTTCACCCCATATTTCTCCACGGGTTCGATCCAGTCCTTTCCCTCCTGGTTCACCATATAGAGTTTCTCATCCTCCACCCCGAACATCTTGGGCATGGAGGGTCCGAAAATATCGGCATCGAGCAGACCTACCTTATAGCCCTGCGATGCGAGCGATATTGCGAGATTGGCAGCGACGGTAGACTTTCCCACACCACCTTTGCCCGAACTCACACCGATTATGTTTTTCACTCCGGGCAGCAACTTAGGCTGCGGCTCGGGAGTCTGCTGCCTGTACTTGACAGAGATGCGGCCCTTCACGTCGATATCAGGATCAGCGAAGACAGGGAGTGTCGCTTCGGCGGCGCGGACCACCGACTTTATGAACGGGTCGGTAGGCCGGTCGAAAATAAGGGAGAATGACACTTTGTTGCCGTCGATGCGGATATCATCCTCGACCATGCCGAGATCTACTATATTCTTGCCGTTGCCCGGATATTTCACATTGGAGAGGGCATCAAGAATGAGTTTTGGATATAGAGCCATCTTTAATCTTGAATGGAATATTTTTTACATTAATTCAATAACTATACGACGCAGCCCAACCATGCGGAGCGTCTTTATAAAGAGAACAATTCAGAACGAGGAATTGCCGGAATGACGGCCAAATTCGCTGTGATAGTCATCTTTCTCGATATCGCTGCAGTCGGGCTCCACGATCTCCCCGCCGCCGATACGGAACGATATCAGTTTTATCGATTTGCCGCGCGAGAGCCACTGCTGCTCGTAGAAAGTCTTTATCGAGGAGACAGGATCGGCCATTCCGCTACCGTAAAGATCGTCGGTGATCATTAGCACCTCGAAGGCGTTGAGTTCGACAAGCCGCTTCGTGTATTCGTAGAGGAACGGAGAATCAGTCTTGAGATTCACGACCCCTCCGGGACGCAGGAATTCGCGGTAGGATTTCAGAAAACGCGAAGAGGTGAGCCGCTTGCGAGTCTTCTGCATCTGCGGATCGGGAAATGTGATCCATATCTCATCCACTTCACCTTCGCCGAAAAACTGCGAGATCTGCTCTATCTCGGTGCGCAGGAAAGCCGCATTGTCCATGGCGCGCTCCTCTACCGCCTTCGCCCCCTTCCACATTCTGGCGCCTTTTATATCCACGCCAATGAAATTGCGGTCCTTGTCGGCCTCTGCCAGACCTACAGTGTATTCACCTTTGCCGCACCCCAGTTCGAGAGTTATGGGATTGGGACGAGCGAAAAAGCCACCGTTCCATTTTCCCTTGTAGGGGAATCCTTTCTCTATGAGGATATGTCTCGGATATTGAAGCACACATCCGAATGTCTCCATGTCGGAGAATTTCTGCAGTTTATTTTTACCCATACCGATTAATTTTTCACAACAAGAATCTTTGATACCTCACCGTATGAACCGCCCTGCGGCCCTGAAGAGGCCAACACGAAGTAGACACCGCTGGCCACGCGGTCGAGACGAGAGTCGCAGGCATCCCACTGCACCTTTCCGCCCGAGGCCGGACCGAGTTCACGCACTATGTTGCCGGCCGCATCCGTGATTTTCACGAGACAGTCGTCCTCGAGGCCCTCGATATTGACCCATCCGTAATAATCAGGGCGCACGGGATTTGGATATACTTTCACCGAGGAATCAGACGATGAAGGATTCCTGACGGTGAGGTGATGCTCGCACAGTCCGCTCTCTGTAGATATCATCAGAGAGTTGGAGGCGGGATTGTAGCATACGGCATACACGTTGTCAGACGGAAGCATGGAATTGTCTGATGTGACTTCCTTTAGTATAGACCTTCCGTCGGATGATGTGCAGACAAGTCCGCCTCCGCTGAGCGCGAACCATTTACGCCCGTTTGCATCGATCGCGATATCATTGACCATGATTCCGTCGAGGAGATAGTCGGCAAGCGAGGTGCCGTCGTTGCGGCTCACCTTTATACGGTTGGCCCTACCGGCATCGGAAAACTGGATTTTCGGATCGAGTGTGAAGACGCCGTTGTCCGTACCGATCCACAGAAGGCCGGTGGCAGGATCTTCGAGAGCGCAGTATATGTAGTGGAAATCAAGTTTTCCATCCTGGTCGAAAAATTCGCTTACCAACACCTTCCTGTCGTCCGCCTCATCTTCTGGCGTGCCGTTGTGGTCGTAGAACATCACCGGCACGCCGTATCTGTTCATTACGAAAAATGCGACCGTGCCACTTGAGGCAGACGAAGAGCGCAGAGGCAAGGCGAGCATATTCTTGTTGCCCTCAAGGCCATCGAGTTTAATCACTTTAAACGGCTGGAATGTCTCCGGCGACACGGAAGCCTTTCTTTTGGCGGGAGTCCAGATCCAGAGTTCGGCCTCATAATTTTTCTCCCCTTTTTCGGTGTTGCAGTGAGCGAGCAGCAGGTTACCGGCATTGTCAAACCTCGGATTGAGAAGGATGAAGGCATTGGACCACACACTGTAAGGGTCTCTCACCGTGACATGTCCCGGCAAGTTGGGAGAGTCGTCGCCACGCGTCATATGCAGGAGCGAGGAGAAATCCTTTATATCATAGCGTATCAGGCCATTGAGCACCGAGCCGAAATAGAACACGTCAGGATTGTCAGGATCCTGGGCGAAGCCGCAAGGATTGGTCAGGCGGAATCTCTGGGATAAGTCGAAATAAGGTATTCCATGCCGCGCCCATGAGCCGTCGCGCAGAGAAGAGAGCAGTATTGGGTTGCGGGCGAGATGCGCGCTGAAATTCTGGTCTATGCCGTGGCTGTTGACCATCATTCCGAAAGCCGGCACATAAGCCATGAAATTGCTTCTGAACGCGGAAGGAGCATTCGGCATGGCCATCTCCCTGGTGACGGTCCACTCATTCAAGTCGTTGCGGCGCAGGGAATAGAATCCACCCCGCGACTTTGCAAAAAACGCCTCCCTCATATCCCAGCTTCCCACGGGGACGGCATAGTCATCTCCGCGCCGGGGATAAAACGTACGCTCCCCGGAAGTGCGGTCGATCTGCACCATCTGCGCTGTCCTCGTCAGGAGGAGTCCGTCCCTGTTCTCCACAATGGATGCGCCGTCGAAACTTCCTATTGAATTTCTCACGGGATTTCCGTTTATATCGGCAAAAGTGAGTATGTAATGATGGTCAATTCCATCCACTTTCTTGGCAAACATACATTTGGATGAAGATATCGAGACGAGACCGGTCACGGTATCCCCGTCAGCCCAGTCGGCGGGTTCGAAATCCGAGAACGCGAGATGGTTCGAATCGGCATGGTCCCGGTAGATCTTCCCGTCAGAGAGCACGAGCAGCCAGTCGCCCACCCTCACCACGCTGTCGAGAGGCCGGCCGTATATGCCGCTGAACGCCACCTCGTGCTTTTCGTCATTGATGGCAAGGAAGCCGAAGTCAGTAGCCAGATACGCCAGATTCCTCTCCGGATCAAACGATATGGCCCGCACCTCCTTTGAGAAAAGAGCGTCCAGATTACGCAAGGCCTGGATATTCCTGACCTCACCGTCGTCATACAGGAGATCGACCGAACAGTCGTCGTAAACTATGAGCAGATACTTTTTCAGAGCATTGTAGTATGCCGTGCGGATGAGCGAGCCCGACAGCATATTCTGCGAGTTGTAGGGGCGCACCTCATCGCTCTCCTTCTCGAGGCAGAAGAGGAAACAGAGTTTGTCGGCATTGTCTGCATATGTCGGATCGTGCATCTGCGCACGGACGAGGTAATATGTCTTCGACTGCGTGTCGAACACATACTCCACCCCGTCGTCGAAAGTATTATAGAGCGTCCAGTCTGAAGATAGGGCGGCCGACGCGGGGAGGAAAGCCAGGAGCGACAGGCACAAGGCGGAAAGCCATCTCATCATGGCCGAGACTGCACGTCCGCGATGCGAAATGGCATTCTTGGCCTCATCATTCATCTCGGCGAAGCACACACCGCTCTCATCGGGCACGAATATGGGGTCATATCCGAAGCCATGCGATCCGCTTCGCTTCGTGGCAATCGATCCTTCCACCGCCCCCTCGAAAAGGTGCTCCTCACCATCGAGAGAAAGCGCTATGCATGTGCAGAAGCGCGCCTTACGGTCGGCCACACCGTCGAGATTCTTCAGAAGAAGGTCGATATTCTTCTCCGGATCGCACTCATCGCCGGCATATCTTGCCGAATACACCCCCGGGGCACCGCCGAGCGCATCCACGAGCAGCCCGGTGTCGTCGGCAAACACGTCAAGATCGCAGACTTCCTTAATGGCGCGCACTTTGAGAAGGGCGTTGCCGGCAAGAGAGTCAGCAGTCTCAGGGATATCACGGGTGAACCCGATATCGCCGAGGCTCAATATTTCAAGTCTGTCGCCCGCAATGGCTCGCGCCTCACGCAGTTTGCCGGCGTTGTTGGTTGCCATCACGAGTTTACGTTTGTCTGTCATTCTGAAAATCTAAAGCTGTTGATACTTTAAAATAAACGTAAAACCGTAGGTTTTATTACTTATTCAGGTTTCGCTTTGCTCAACTTGAGGGTTTTAGATTTTTTTTTTGGGGGGGTAGTGGCCTTCCGGGGCACAGGGATGAATGGGCATAGGATACCCCGGGCTGCGACTTCGGGCCTTCGGCCCTTGTCTTGCCCGGGGTTGGGCAAGGAAACACCCCTCCGGGGTGAGGATTTCGGGGCGGGATATCGGAGATATGTTTACGGAAGTTGGGTTGAAGACCGGGCTTTATGCTACGGCAATCCCAGAGCTAAGGCTGCGGCCTATGCTCCGGGATTGTCATCCACAATGCTTTTATCTGAATATCAGATCACGATATTCACGATGCGTCCGGGAACCACGATGACTTTCTTCGGGGTCTTGCCCTCAAGCCATTTTTCGGCTGCGGGGTCGGCGAGTGCGGCAGCCTCTACGGCAGCCTTGTCGCTTCCGGCGGGCACCTCGATGTTGTAGCGCATCTTGCCGTTGAACTGCACCGGGTATTTCACAGTGTCCTCCTTCAGCGCGTTCTCATCCCATACGGGCCATTCGCTGTCGGCGACACTGCCATCGTGGCCGAGCTGATGCCAGAACTCTTCGGCGATATGGGGCGCGAAGGGAGCCAGCAGACGCGCGAACTCATCCATCGACTCTACCGACACCGCCGGAAGTTTTCCGAGATCGTTGACAGCGATCATGAATGCGGCCACTGAGGTATTGTAGGAGAAGTTCTCGATATCCTGGCTCACCTTCTTGATGAGGGTATGCATGATTTTCTTCTCCTTAGCGTCGCGCTGTGAGGCGGCACGCTTCTCGAATATATTCCAGAGTTTGCGCAGGAAGCGGTTCACTCCGTCGATGCCGTTTGTGTCCCAAGGTTTCGACTGCTCCACGGGGCCGAGGAACATCTCGTAGAGCCTCAGAGTGTCGGCTCCGTATCGCTCCACGATGTCGTCGGGGTTGACAACGTTGAACATTGATTTCGACATCTTCTCCACAGCATATCCGCAGATGTACTTGCCATCCTCGAGAATGAACTCAGCGTCGGCGAAGTCGGGACGCCATGCGCGGAAAGCATCGAGGTCGAGCACATCGTTGCTGACAATGTTGACGTCCACGCGTATCGGCATGGTGTCATAATCGTCCTTGAGGCCCTTGCTGACGTATTTGTTTGTGCCCTTCACGCGGTAGACAAAACTTGTACGTCCCTGTATCATACCCTGGTTGACCAGTTTCTTGAAAGGTTCCGGACTTACCACGAGACCGAGGTCGAAGAGGAACTTATTCCAGAAGCGGCTGTAGATAAGATGTCCTGTGGCATGTTCGGCTCCACCGACATAGAGATCCACATCCTGCCAGTACTCATCAGCCTCACGGCCAACGAGCGCGTCATCGTTGTGCGGATCCATATAGCGCAGATAGTATGCCGAACTTCCGGCGAATCCGGGCATTGTGCAGAGTTCGATGGGGTATCCCTCGCTTGTCTTCCAGTTCTTGGCGTTGCCCAGAGGAGGCTCTCCGTCTTCTGTGGGTTTGTAGGTCTCGACCTCGGGCAGGAGGAGCGGGAGCTTCGACTCATCCATAAGATATGCCACACCGTCCTTATAGTAAACGGGGAAGGGTTCGCCCCAGTAGCGCTGGCGCGAGAAGATCGCGTCGCGGAGACGATAGTTCACTTTAACGCGTCCTATCCCCTTCTCGGAGATATGCTGCTTAGTCTTGGCTATCGCCTCCTTCACAGTCAGGCCGTTGAGGTCGAGGTCAGGCCCGCATGAATTGCATACGATACCTTCCTTGGCATCGAAACTCTGCTCGGATACGTCGGCGCCTTCTATGAGCGGGATTATGGGAAGATTGAATTTTTTTGCAAACGCGTAGTCGCGCGAGTCATGGGCAGGCACCGCCATGATGGCGCCTGTGCCGTAGCCGGCAAGCACATAGTCGCTTATCCACACCGGGATTTCCTTACCGCTCAGGGGATTGACCGCATAACTGCCGGAGAAGACGCCCGACACTTTCTTGTCGATCTGGCGTTCGCGCTCGGTCTTGTGTTTCACCTCGTTGAGGTATGCCTCCACCGCCTCTTTCTGTTCGGGAGTGGTGAGCGACTTCACGTATTCCGACTCCGGAGCGAGCACCATGAAGGTGACACCGAAGACGGTATCGGCGCGGGTGGTGAAAATCTCCAGGTTAAGATCAGAGTCCTTCACCTTGAAGTTCATTTCGGCGCCCTCGCTGCGTCCGATCCAGTTGCGCTGGGTCTCCTTGAGCGAGTCGCTCCAGGCGAGAGTCTCCAGATCATCGAGAAGACGCGGGGCATATGCAGAGACGCGCAGACACCACTGACGCATCAATTTCTGCTCCACGGGGAAACCGCCTCTGACACTGAGACCTTCCGACACCTCGTCGTTGGCGAGCACCGTTCCGAGACCGGGGCACCAGTTCACCATAGTCTCCGCCTGGAAGGCTATCCGCCAGTTCATCAGAGTCTCGCGCCGCTGCTTTTCCGACATCGCGTTCCACTCCGCGGCAGAGAGTTCGATATGGTTGGTTTCAGCGGCATGGAGTCCTTCGGTTCCATGTTTCTCAAGATGGGCCACGAGTTCGGAAATGGGACGAGCCTTGCAAGCGGCAGTGTCATAATAATGGTTGAACATCTGCATGAACGCCCACTGAGTCCACTTGTAGTATTTCGGGTCGCAAGTGCGTACCTCTCGGTCCCAGTCGAAAGAAAAGCCGATTTTGTCGAGTTGCGAGCGATAGCGCGCAATGTTCTCGCTTGTGGTCTTTTCCGGATGCTGACCTGTCTGGATCGCATACTGCTCAGCGGGAAGTCCGTAGGCGTCATAACCCATTGGATGAAGCACATTGAAACCTTTCTGCCGCTTGAAGCGGGCGTAGATGTCGCTCGCTATGTAGCCGAGAGGATGGCCTACATGAAGACCTGCTCCCGAGGGATAGGGGAACATGTCGAGCACGTAATATTTCGGACGGGAATTGTCGATTTCTGTTTTGAAGACATTATTCTCACGCCAGTACTGCTGCCAGCGTGCTTCTATGTCGCGGTGATTGTAGTCCATTTTGAGAATTGAGAATTGAGAATTGAGAATTAAAATTGATTGTGGAGTTAATAGGAGGAGAAGGTGTTGAGCGTACCGACAAGCCGGTACAATCCGAGCACAGCGTCATACGGGATCGTCAGCGGCGGATACTTCGGATTTATGCTGCGGGCCTCGATATAGGCATCGCCCTTTTCGGAAGGATACACTTTTTTGAAGAACACACCGTTTGTGGTGTCGATCACCATGGGATGTCCCCAGGGAATGAACGCCTTGTCGTCGATCTTCTTGATCAGGATCAGCGAGGCATCCTTGAAATCGGGCTCCATGCTGTCGCCGGAGATGCGTATCGCGAAATCCACACCCTTAACCGGGCTGACCACTTTTTCGCAGTCGACGTCTCTGATGGCATCTGACCAGGCTGAGATGTTGCCGGCGAACGCGTTGACGGGAAGAAGCGGGACGAGATAACCGGCATCATGCAGGAACTCACGGGGATCCATCTCCTCGCGCAGAAGCATCTCCCCCTCGCCGTAAAGCAGCCACTCACGGTTGAGATCGGGATATCGCGCCACTATCTTGTTGACCTTGTCAGCAGGAATCGACTTTCGGATCACCGCAATATAAGTTGACGCAACATCGATGGCCTTGCAGAATTCCACCTGCGTGATCCTCTTGAACTTCAAGTAAGCAAGCAGGCGTCCCTTTACAGTATTTAGGTCATAGTTGTTGGTAGCCATGAATCGATTGTTTTTTATTCAAGTTTCGCAAGCTCAACTTGAGGTTATGAGGTTATAGGTTATAAGGTTACCAATATAACTTGCGAGATGCTGAACTTGAGTTGTTTATTTATTATTGTGCAAAGTTAATAAATTATGCACACTCCGCAAAATATTTCCTAATAAAAGTGATTGTTATGCCCTTACATATTTTCCATGTCGAGGCCCCGTATCTTTACTGAGCAACCTTTCAAGATTGGAATCTGAATCAGATCAATCTCATTTTCACCTTTACGGTCCCACCATCTTCCCAACATGGTACAATCCCCGCTTTCGGCGGCATTGCTGTAGAAGTATCTTTCAAGCATCATGTATCGGCATCAGAATGATCGTCACCAAATCGCTTATGTTTTCTATGTCAAGGCTGCGTATGCGGGGGTATTTATTGCGACTTATTCCGTTACGGCGATCCAGCCGTCGAGGCGGCGGGTGGCGGTGCTGAATGTCGCGCCTATTTTGATGATTTGCTTGCCGGAGCTGCGGAAGGGCAGGGTGTACTGTTTTTCGTCGATCTGCCGGAGGGCTTCCTCGGCGCTGCTGCCGGTCTTGAACTCCATCACGTATACGAAGTCGGGGGTCTCCACCACCATGTCGATACGACCGTCGCTGGTCTTGTATTCGGTGTGGGTGTAGAAGCCCATCAGTTTGAAGGCCACATACATCACGTCCTGGTAGTGGGCCTCGTACCGGCGGGAGTCACCCTTGTCACGGCCGTCGCGTATCAGGTCGTACGGTATGTCGGCGGTGAACGACTGCAGGCGTCGCATGAACGCGTCTGCGTCGCCCGACTCGACATCTTTCACAAAATCGATGATCATGTTCGACCTGTCGAGACCTTTCATATATGAGTTCATCAAGAATCTGTTGAACCCCTCCGAGACCTCGCGGTTTGGAAACCCGAGCGTGTACTGCCTGAAACGCTTGTCGTAACCTTTGATGGTAAGATATCCGGTCTGGAACAACAGCGGCACCGGGTCTTTGAGATACACGTCTGAACCGGCGAGCAGATCCTCCGAACAACGGTAGCCGTCGAGTTCAGGAATAGGGAATCGGCTCCGCTCCAGCAGTTTTACGAGAAAGGTCGGGGTGCCGGTTTTGAACCAGTAGTGGCTGAAGCGTCTGTTTTGAAAGGTATTCAGCAGACTGAAAGGATTGTAGACATCCTCACCGCCCCAGGCGAAATGATAACCGTCGTAGTTCTCCTTCATCTCTCGGTGTATCTCTTCAGGAGTCTCCATATTGGCCTTGGCCATCCGGTCAAGACCTAATTGGAAATAGCGGTCCAGTTCGGTCTCAGTCACTCCGCACACGGCGTTGTAGTCCGGTTCAAGCGAGATGTCGTTGAGGTTGTTGATGCCGCTGAATACGGATACCTTGCTGAAACGCGACACACCCGTGAGCATGGCGAACTTTATGTGGGTGTCAAGGGATTTGAGCACTCCGTAGAATGACGCCAGTTGCTCCCGGTATTCCCTCATCAGGTCCTCGTTGTGAAGGCTCGACACAATAGGTTTGTCGTATTCGTCGACAAGGATCACGACTTGTTTGCCCGTCATTTCATGTGCACTGATGATGACGTTGATGAACCTGTCTTCCGGGAGGGTGGCGATATATGCGACACGATATTCCTTTTCCCAGACCTGAAGATGCCGGTCAAGAATGCTGAGAAGGGATTCGCGGTTTTCGTAAAGACGCACATTCAGGTCGAGGTGAAGTACCGGGTGCGTCTCCCAGTCGTGATTTTCATTGGCAATGGCGAGACCGTCGAAAAGGTCACGGCGCCCTCGAAAAAAGGCTTCGACGGTAGAGAGCAGGAGACTCTTTCCGAAGCGACGCGGACGGCTCAGAAAGTAATATTTACCTTTGCTTACAAGGCTATGCACATACATGGTCTTGTCTACATACAGGTATCCGTTTTCCCTAATCTCGGTAAATGCCTGTATTCCTATTGGGTATTTTGTCTCGTCCATTTCGTCACTTATTTTTTTCGGCGCACTATCTGTCTCTTATACACATCT